>NZ_MPJE01000050.1:0-2506 GCF_001975465.1 Chlorobium sp. KB01 | reverse complement strand
CGCCAAACTTATTTTTGGAATGCAATACCCCCAATTTTGGGCGTCATGAATTATTGAGGCTATATTGTTAAAAAGTAAAAAAAGCATAGTTATCAGGGTATGAAGACTTTTCTGCATCCATTGGCCGAGGTTTTTGGTTTTACTGATGAGCAGCTTGAAAGACCGCCAAACAACAAGACGCTAAACAAACCATTTTGAAATGACCATTACGAGGCAGCAGAGTTTATTTCCTCAACTGATTGATGTTGTCATCCACCCCAAACCGGTGAATGTATCATCTGTCCCACAAAGGAGCCCTTTTCGTTATCCCGGAGGGAAAACATGGTTTGTGCCGGTGTTCAGAAACTGGTTGGCGAAAAACAGTGTGAAGCCAGCTCTTCTTGTTGAGCCTTTTGCCGGAGGTGGTATTATAACGCTTACGGCATTGTTTGAAAATCTTGTTCAGAGTGCGGTTATGGTTGAGCTGGATGAAGATATTGCTGCTGTATGGCAGGCTGTCGTTGACGGGCATGCCGAATGGCTGGCAAAAAGAATCAAGTCATTCGATCTGACAATGGAGAACCTGCAGGCGGAGTTATCAAAGGATGCCGGGGATTTTAAGGAGCGGGCTTTTCAGACGATTTTGAAAAATCGAACCAATCACGGAGGAATACTTGCAGCCGGGTCGGGATTGCTCAAGCATGGTGAAAACGGAAAAGGAATCCGTTCCCGCTGGTATCCGGAGACTCTGGCCAGACGTTTCGCAGGCATAAATCAGTTGGCCGACAAAATCGATTTTCGGCCAACTGGATGGTTTGAAAGTCATTGAGGAGTATTCCGACCGGAGTGATGTTCTTTTTTTTTATTGATTCACCCTACACCGCAGGCGGGAAAAAAGCAGGAAAGCGGCTGTATCGCTATTCAGAGATTGACCATGAACGACTCTTTGAACTCTGCGAATCGGTTGCCGGTGATTTTTTGATGACCTATGACAATGCTGAAGCGGTCAAACAACTGGCACGAAAACACGGGTTCCAGATGAGGCTTATTCCCATGACCAATACGCATAATACAACAATGGAAGAGCTGGTAATCGGCAAGGATCTGGCGTGGATGGACAGCTACTCGTCAGTCCATGAACCAGATGTTGCTTATGGGGAATAGGTTCCCTTTTGGTGAAGCAGACCTTGGTTAATTCTGAAAAGGGATTGTTGGTAAAATGGATAGGCAAAAATTGTTTACCCTTTATGGAAGATTCGTACATTTAGGGAAATGTAAGTATAGAAGTGACCTCTACTTTTATCAGAATTGTTTACAGATTTATTAAGATTAGAGCATATCCTGATGCGATTCGGTTTTGATTGTAATAATGAGCAGTTTCAAGGTGTCATGAAAATGCAGGTTGGAATATTGCTGAGCAAAGAACAATAGGAAATTCATACTTAATAACTTAGAATAAATAACGCTATGGCAAATGATTTTAACGATTTCATAAAACAAATAGTACAGAAACCTGAGGCTGATAAGGAATGGGTTTCAACGCAGCTTACTCAATGGAAAACCTACCTTGAGGATTTCTATAAGCTTATAGAAAATATTCTTTGTGAAAACGAATCCATTAAAATTGATTATAAAGAAAAAAGTATTTTTGAGGAAAGTTTGGGTGATTATAAGGTAAATTCGGCTACTATTTCAATTGGAAATATAAAATTGAAACTTGAACCTGTAGGTACCCTTTTAATAGGTAGCAAAGGCCGGGTCGATCTTATAGGGCCAAAGAGTAAGTTGCTTTTTGTTCTTAAGCCTGAACAAGAAAATAATGCGCCTGATAAAAAAGTTGTGTGGTCATGGAATATTGCAACGCCACCACCTAATGTTAGTTATTTGCCATTGACGAAAGAATCATTCCAAGATGCATTAATGAAAGTGGTAAATGGTTAAACGAATAGGACTTTCTGGCCAGCATCTGTGCTTGGATGAGATTTCATCACATTATTCAGATGTGGAGAAGTCTTTGCGATCATATTATTCTGATGTTGAGAAATATATTCAAACGGTAATATTTTCAGACTTAACAGGTTATGAAAAGTTTTTTGGATATTCCCTTTATGATATAAGAAAGGAATTAGATGATCGACTTGAAGAGGAAAGTCGTTTGGTATCACTCTCTGTTCTTTCGGCATTGGAGGCAGCATTCAGAATTGATTATTTACAGAGAGTTTATAGGAAAAAGAAAGATCCCCTTTCAAGAAATTTCAGACAAGTATATCAAATAAAAAGGAATAGTCCCGCACTTGAAAATGACATATTTAACTGTTGGTCTCAGTATAGTAATCTGGATAGTCAAATATTTTCAGATTTAAAATCAGCCTTTAAATATAGGCATTGGCTTGCTCATGGACGTTATTGGCAACCGAAATTCGGTAGAGGCTATGACTATAATACCATATACAGTTTGGCTGAGGATGTTTTTAATCTCTAAGGGTCAATTCCCCGAAGCTCTGCTTCGTAAAAGAATATCAAATTG
>NZ_MPJE01000049.1:0-16515 GCF_001975465.1 Chlorobium sp. KB01 | reverse complement strand
AGCAATTGCGGTATTTTATGCCACCTTTTTTTATTGCCTTCGTGAATAATTCAGGTTAATTGCTCCGTGGTGATAAGGGCAAAAAAAAGGCCCAGTACGAATACGGGGCCTTAATAAGACACCATGCTAAATTGATTTTCTCTTGCATGGCGGCCACCGAGGTGGACTTAAGCCCGATCCTGACAAGTCAGGAGAGCGGGTACAAGGACAATGTACTCATTTGAGGTGTCATCGTCAAGCGTTTAATCCTAATCCCGCCAAAATACATTGCTGGATGTTAACGAGGTCGTCTCTGCTTATAATCCTTTTATCGTACACTCTTTTCCCCTGATCTTTGCCGCAGAACGGCAGATAAAGCCTGTCTAATGAGACGGTATAGACCATATCGGCTTTTACCCAGTGAAATTCAGCGTTATATGGTTCCGGAAGAACCGGGTCAATGAACAACTTGTAGTGGTAGGCCTCAATATCCTTTGGTGGTGTTGTGCTTAAAGGGACAATGGTACAAAGGCCCTCTCTTTTACGCAACCGAGGAGAAACGATCACTGCCGGTCGTCGCTTTACCATTTCAGGAGAAACAAAACCTTTGAAATCACAAATAACGATGGTGCCTTGTTTTGGATGAAAAGGGAGGCTCATCTGTGTGGCGTTGAGTTTGCTTGATCTGCATCTACATTTTCAGCGTCGCGGTCTTCGCGGAGGTAGATTTTCATGATTTTTGGATCGAGACCGAAGTGTTCGAGAAGATCTTTTGTGTATTTGAGCAGACTGTTTGCCGAGAGATTAACTTCAACGTAGAGACCGGATTTGAGCTTTTCGCCGAGTCGAAGGTCGTGTTCATTTGCGGACAATAATGGTTTTCCCCGGCTGCTGATGAAGCGTTCTGTTCTGGGAAGAGTGGCAAACTTTTCCGGATCGGCGGTTTGAAGCATATCCAGGACAAGCAGGTAGAGGGTTTTCCAGGTCTTCAGGCCTTTATAGGCGGTTTCGCCGAGGATGAAGCCATAGGGTCGTTTATAGGTGAAGTTTTCGTTAAGGGTATGGGATACCGTCTGGTCGAGTTCTGCAATGAGGCGCTCTCGTTGCAGGCGGTTGCCGGACTCCTTTACCACATCGTCCTCTTCAGGGTTGATGCCGAAATGGGCCTTGACCATCTGGGCTATTCTGGCAGAGCTTTCAGTGAATTGACTGAGACTATCGTTGTATGCCTTGATGAACTGCGTTCCCTGATCCAGAGATTCGTTGTCACGCGGGTCGATACTGAGCAGCATGTCGTCAGGCAGTGAGAGCAGATTCTCCTGAAGGTTGTTGAGCGTATCGAGAATTTCCTTGATTTTGTTTTGAGTCATTGAAATTTCCTTTAAGGCTGTTTTTCAACTATTGAAATCTCTTCGGGAGCTAACTCATAAAGTAGATAAACGAGACTATCAATTTTTTTCTCATATTCAGATATATCTGTTTCTGGATATTTATGTTTAGCGTTGAGTATATAATCTACTAGTATTGTCAGAGCTTTCTCAACATCATGTGAGATGTTTGGGATTGGAAGTTTTTTTATTGTGTTTGTCTGAATTTCAGAAAAAACTGTTTTAGTCGACTTAAACTTTCTCTTATAGATATAATTCATTAATCGCGAGTTCAGTAACGCAAGCAAACATTTAAGATTTATCGATTTATCTTCTTTTAAATTGACAACAACCAATGTATTTAGGGCATAATACTGCTCAGTGTCATATGTAAATATTAAATTTTCAGATACCCGCCGGAAAAATAACTTTTCTTTCGAAAGAAAAATATCTCTTGATTTGCATGAGTGGATTTTTGTTAAATCCCAGTCCAAGTAGGTACCATCCCAACGGATCATGTATCTCTCAATATTTCTGCCATCAAGCTTTTTTACAAACTGACCATTTTTATTTGAATCATGTAACGACAGACGTCGATCTCCTTTTAAAGCTATCCCTTGATTGATGTAACAAAGATCGCCTATTGTATACTTTGAAACAAGGTAAGATTTATCAACAATATTATCTGACAGGATGTTTATTGCCAAATCATCGTTTATCAAAAACTTCGTATTATATACTATTTCCTTTACAGTAGTAACAAATAGATCATCCGTCATAATTTTAATCTTATATTCCTTTAAGTACTCTTTACATGCAATAAGTGTTACATTTTCAACTATTGCATTATCAAAAGGCAATCCAGTATATTGCACTAATGCTCTTAATGAATTTTTCCTAAGCAGCAAATCTCTTGTTGCCTTGTAATACTCTTGCGTAAGAATTGTATTTGGGATAATATATGTCAGCACTCCTTTTTCTCTTAAAATATTAAATCCAAGGTGTATAAAGAATATGAACGTATTCAAACGGCCCCCTGATGTTTGATATGTTTTCTTTAAATAATCTTTATACCAATCAGGAACGCCATCAATTTTAGATAATTGCGTATAAGGCGGATTGCCTATCACCACATCAAATCCATCCTCAATACCAAACATCCATTCCATATCAAAAAATGGACTCGAAGAATTCTGATCATAAGGATCCCATGTTGCTAGTTGTCGAGCTATATCGTTTTCATACCCAATTGTAAGAAGCTGAAGGCCCATTTGATCCCTAAGTAGCTGATCTTCGGCTCTGAGTTCACGTTTTTTTGAAGGATTTTTTGCGCTAAACAGCTTATGGCGAACCTGCTGTATTTGTAATTCTATCGGCTCTTATTTCTTGATTATCAAAGAAATTGATTTGACGTTCTGGTTTTTTAAGTCCGATCAGAGAATTAGCAGCAACAAACTTAGTCTCAAGGTTAGGCAAGGGAATAACCCCATAGTTATGAGCCTTATCATTGTTAGACTGCTGTTCAACAATAAGAGAGATAAAAAAGCGGAGCTTACTGATTTGTGTAGCTATCGGCTGAATATCTACGCCGTAGATACAGTTTTCGATGAGATAGAGTTTGCGACCAAAATCACCAGCGTTATTTTCAAACACATCACTGATATCTTTAAGGCGGTTTTCCCTTTCCTCCTGATTCCCAATCCTGAAAGCATCTTCGGTTTCTTGAATGGCATTCTGACGCTGCCGTTCCCTCCACAACTTATTATCAGGATCCAGTTTATGCAAAATGAAAACCAGCTTGTGCAAGATACCCATCGGAAAGGCACCGGAACCACAGGCAGGATCAAGCACTTTGCAGGTATCAATTGCTTCGATAAGCACCTGCTTTTCACCATGGTTAAAAGCGTGCTCCTTTTCGGTGTAGGAGAAGAGAATATCGAGACCAACATCGGCATCTTCACCTTTCATACCTGAAACCGCAACGAGCTTTTGTTTGAGGTATGCTTTCAGTGATTCATCAACCATGTAGTCAACAATCTCACGCGGAGTGTAAAATGAACCGGTCTGTTTTCGAGCTGTTGTTTTGGTTTCAGGGTTGTAGCTTGCGAGCAGGTTCTCAAAAACCCGACCTAATAACTCGGGATCGAGAGCAATATCCTCTTCAATGGGGGTATTTTCTGTAACTGTGAATTTGTAATCGTTCAGGATGTTGATGAGACCACGGACAGTCACATTGCTCTGCTTTTTATCGTCCAGTTCGCTGCTGAGGTCAGCATGTTCACCGTTACTGAAAAAGATATAGTCCGGCACACAGAGGGGGTTGTCTGCTCTGTCTGAAAATCCGTCCTCGTAGATGATAACATCGCCACCCTGTTTCCCTTTTTTAAACGGGTCAGGTTTGTCAAGGCACTCAAAGAGTCCGCCGTTCATAAAGGGAACAACATTATCTACAAGTGCCAAAAAAGCTTTTGGGTCTTTAAAATAGTTTTCATAGCGCATCAGGTTGGTCACGTTCATATGCTGACCCTGCTTGCGAAATTCCCTTTTACCAACGACCTGATTCAGTGATGCAAAAAAGAGGTTCTGCAAAACTGCCCTGTAGTACCGACTGGCTTTGGCATGATCGTCGAACGCGAATGTCTTAGCCGGATCAAAGCCTGTAAGTAGGTTTGCTTTGATGAAACGTTCATCAAAAAGCTGATCAGGCACAAGATTTTTCTCTTTGACAAACCAGACAAAGAGCAGACGGGTAAGCAAGCGGATGAGGTTTTTGGCGTTATGCTCCCTGACTTGCGCATCTGTTGCGGCATTTGCTCCGAACATTGCCAGACAAGATGCGCCCGGAAAATAGACCTCCTTGATTGCCCAGAAGTACCAGTTTGAAAGCTCCTTGTAGAAGCGTTTGTTCAGTTCTTTGGTGTCGAGTGTTTTTTTCCATGCTTCATGCAGCTCAACAAAGTTGGTGAACTTGTGCACTCGCTGAAGCTCTTCAATAGTGAGGTCAAAGAGAATTTCAATATGAGCCCTGTGGGGTTTCGGGATGTTGATATCCTTGATAAGGGTAACTTTTTCGAGCACATCTTTCTCTGCATCTTTTTTGTGCAGCCGCCGATTGATGACCGCAAAAGAGAGTTTTTCACCCAGCTTGAAAAGCACCATGACTGGCATTTTGAAAACCTTGTTGATCTCTCTGGTAATTTGACTGAGTGCGGTTCTTGTGTATTCCCTGTCGTTGAGTTCAATGCAAAAAAAGAGATAGGCTTCTATTATGGTACGGTCAACCTGCGCTGTATCGAAAAGAGAGTTCTGGCCGCTTACTTCTTCTTTGGTTAACTGAAAGAGCAGGTCAATTTGCTGCCACTTTTTGGTTAGGGCCTTTTCTTCATTGAAGCTGCTGCAGGAGTCCAGGTAGTACTCTTTAAAGCAGGCAAATGTTTTGTCGGGTAGTCGTTGCTGGCGCTCGGTGTTGTAACCAAGTACCTGAAAGAGGTTGAGGGAGTTCTCTGTCAGATTGCCGCTACTGAATGCCTTGATTGCATTTTCAATGCTGAATTTGATTTCGGTGTCGGTCTTTGCCATGAGGTTACTTTATGATAAGCCAGGTAATGAGTTCAAAGTGGCTGAGTTCTTCAATCTGCTTGTTTCGAGGTTGAATAATGGCTCCCCGGTCGGCTGTCAGTTTCTGGGCTGTTCGTTTTTTAAAAATCCTTATGACTTCTTCGACGGCTTTTTTCAGTAAAAGAGTGTATTGCTCCATGTTCTGACCATTAGCGGTCTCGGAATTGAACAGACTGCAAATCTTTTCGTATGCCAACGTGCTCCCCTGGCAGAGAAGCCGGAAAACCTCAAGTATCTGCTTGGCATTGATATAATTATAGCGAACAGTTCCGTCATTGCGTACATACACAAGAAAGTAGGGGTTGAGCGGGTTGACCTGCTCGTTGCCGTCACTCTCGCCTTTTTGACGCAGACAAAAGATGGTGCCGGGTTTGATGATATCCTTTTCGCTTTGGGTGAACTGATGTTTCGATGAAGCTTCTGCATGCTCACCAGCAGGTGCTGGAACAACGGCATACAGCCCAAGCGGGGCCTGTATCAGTTTTGCCCTGTTGTTCTCAAGGTAATTGAGCAGTTCAATGCGGAAGTCATCGAGCGTAAAATCGGTCAGCGAGACACTTTCATCCATCTCTTCGAGATCGAGCACTTCATTCTGGAGTTTTTTGAGCTGCTGGTTACGGTATTTCAGGTCGTCTGTTATCAGCTCTTCAATCTGCTCGGTGTTCAGAATGTTGTCTTCTCCGGTTGCCGTAACATCGACAAGAGCCATACGGGCTTCTACCCGTTCCCTGAGATTGATGTAGTTGTCGAGGTCTCTTGTGGGCCAGAAGTTGACCAGTTGGATGGTTTCATTTTTACTGCCAAGCCGGTCGATTCGGCCAAAGCGCTGAATTATCCGTACCGGATTCCAGTGGATATCATAATTGATGAGGTAATCGCAGTCCTGAAGGTTCTGGCCTTCGCTGATACAGTCGGTGGCAATGAGAAGATCAATTTCACTGTCTTGGATAGCGGAGGAATACCTTGAACGGTTTTTGGCCAACGGAGAAAAATTGAGCAGGATAGCGCTGTAGTCGTTCTTGCCATAGCTTGTTTTTGTGGTGGTTCCGCAAACCAAGGCGCAGTGGAGTTTGAATTCCTGACGGTACCAGGTGCTGATATTTTCGTAAAGGTATTGCGCGGTATCTGCGAAGGCAGTAAAAACAAGAACTTTTTTGTTTGATTTGAGTGCTTTTTCTGCGATCAGCTTTTTTATTTCGTGCAGCTTAGCATCCCTGTCGGGAGTTACTGACTTTGCATTGTTGTACAGATCGATAAGCGCTTCCTTGTCTTTCTGAAGATCGGCAAGCCATTCGTCAAGCTTGAGATCGGCAAGATCAAACCTGAGTTTTTTACCTACCTGCCACTGCTCCTGTTCATCGCCGTCTTCCTCAAGTTCATCTTCTGATGGCTCAAATGATAACAGGTATTCTTCCTGTGAAACACTCTTGTGGCGAAGGAACTCTTTTATTTTTGCTTCAAGCTGTTCGATTTTCTCAATGGTGCGATCCATCGAAATTTCAAAGGATTCGATCGAGCTTTCAAGCCGCTTGAGAAAGTTGACTTTCATCATGCCGATCAGAAAGCTTTCACGAGTGGCTTGTGAAAAATTCAGCACCTGGGTACCTGCCATTGCCTCATATTTCTGCTGTTTATCGGGCTTTACATAAGCAGATGGATTGAAAATCGAGAGCTTGTAATCGAGAATTTGCCGGTTCAAACGATCGTATGAAGGAAATCGGTTTTGGAGATCGATATCAGGGTAAACCGATTGCGGCTTTTTGCGTTCAGGAAATTTGCCAAGCGATTCGATTTTGTAAAAGCTTTTAATATGCCTTCGTGAACGGGCAATAGTTAATTCGTCGAGTAGTTTAAAGAATCCCGAATCGAGTCGCTCAAGTAATTGCTTCATGTTCCGTTCCGGGTTCTTCTTAGGATCAGCCCAGTTTGTGAAATGGGTTTGCGCGTTTTTAAGCGTTAAAGCGATGTCTTTGATTTTACAGCATTCAAACAGGGCATCAGCTCTCCCCTCTGTGATGAAAGATATCTGGTTCCGTAAATCTCTGAGTGAGTTGTTGACCGGCGTTGCAGAAAGCATGAGCACCTTTGTTTTGACCCCTGAGCGGATGATTTTTTCCATCAGCCATTGTGCCCGATTCATCTGTACAGAGCCATCTTCTTTGTTTGTTGCCAGTGGATTTCCCCGGAAATTATGGGATTCATCGATCACAATGAGATCGTATGCTCCCCAGTTGAAGTTGCCGAGGTCAATGCCGTTACCATCCGAGCGACCGTTTTCCCTACCCAGATCGGTATGGTAAAGGACTGTATAGCTGAAGCGATCTTTTGCAAAGGGGTTTAAAGCGTTGTTCTGACTTGCCTGGTAGATTGTCCAGTTTCCTGACAGTTTTTTTGGGCAGAGTACCAGTACTTTTGCATTCAGAAGTTCAAAGTATTTGATGACGGCAAGGGCTTCGTAGGTTTTCCCGAGTCCGACACTGTCAGCAATGATGCAGCCGTTATGTTTCAGTATTTTATTGATAGCTCCTTTTACCCCGTCCTTCTGGAAATCATACAGTTCGTTCCATATTTCACTATCGAAGAATCCTGTACGTTCATTGAGCAACCCGCCCAGCTTTTGCTCATCCAGGTAGTTTTCAAAAAGATGAAACAGCGTTTTGAAGTAGATAAACTCAGGACTGTTTTCCACATAGAGCTGTTCAAGGTAGCTGAGTACCTGCTCTTTGACGTCTTCAACAATCCCTGTCTGATCGTTCCAGAGGCTATCAAACCACTCTTTCAGTTCTGCGCGATCCCGGTCGCTATCGATGATCATGTTGAGTTCGATATTCCGGTTACCACCCAGCCCAAGACCGTTGACCGTGAAATTGGAACTTCCGGCAATTGCTTTTACAACCCCGCTGGGTTGAAGAATGTGGTACATTTTGCCGTGCAGAAAGTTTGGCTTAACCATCGAACGAATTTCAGCCTTGCTGCTCAGCCATTCGGCGCATTCTCTGGCAACGGTTTTCTGGGTTAGGCGACTTTCAGTGGGGATAACAATCTGGTCATCTTCGATTTTAAAGTCGCGGGTATTGACTTTATCGGGATCGAGGGATTTGAGAAATGTCGGCTCGCCGAAAAGAAAACGGAGGTGTTCTATGCTGGATAATTCATCTTTCAGATGGTGAAAAGCATAAATGGTGAAGTACGCGGAGACAACGGAAAGGCTGGAGGCATTTGTAATGTTTTTTTTCAGAAAGTCTCCGACAGTACCGTGAGAATGGTTATCGCGTATTGATGAATAGCTCACGAATATTGGCTCCTTATTGATTCAGAATCAACTCTTGTTGTTATATTTGCTGCGTAACATCACCAGAGATAGCATCTCCGGTCTGACGCCTTCACTTGTTGGGGGCGTTTCTTTTTATTCTTTGCAATTTTCCTCTCTTCCCTGTCTACAGTCAACTCCGAAAGCGATATCATCTTTTTCTTATTGGGCGAGTTATCTCCGGATAGTGCCGCGAAATACCAGTGATAATATAGGTAAGGGATTTGGATATTTGTTGGTATAGGGAGGGACTGTGTGCTTTTTTCTATCCTGAATGTGTACGGTTTTGTATGTTTATTAGGTGCTGTTTCAGCATTTTTGATTCTATCCTATCTTTATCAACGGCAGCAACGACCACCCCAACCGATCAGATGAACTTGAAGGAGCATCGATGAGCAAATCCAGACAATTACCTACAAACACGGAATTTTTGCTTTATCAGACTGAAGATGGCAGCGTCCGTATTGAAACCCGTTTGGAGAATGAGACTATTTGGTTGAACATCAATCAGATGGCTGAGCTTTTTGGTGTTGACAAGTCTGGCATCAGTAGGCATCTGAAAAACATTTTTGAGACTGGAGAGCTACAGCGAATGTCAGTTGTTGCAATTTTTGCAACAACTGCAACCGACGAAAAAACCTACCAGGTTGAGTATTTCAATCTTGATGCAATTATATCAGTCGGATACAGAGTAAACAGCATTCGCGGGACACAATTTAGAATCTGGGCAACTCAAAAGCTCAAGGAGTATATCGTCAAGGGATTCGCCATGGATGATGATCGGCTCAAGGAGCAAGGCGGGGGCCGTTATTTTGAGGAGCTTTTGGCGCGTATCAGGGATATACGTTCCTCAGAAAAAGTATTCTGGCGAAAGGTGCTCGATATTTATGCCACCAGTATCGACTACGATCCGAAGTCTGATGCATCCATGCAGTTTTTCACGCAGGTTCAAAATAAAATGCACTGGGCTGCGCACGGGCATACCGCTGCGGAGCTGATTCATCAGCGTGTAGATGCTCGTGACCAAAACATGGGCATTACGAACTATCCGGGTTCAAAATTGCTTAAGCGGGATGTCGAGGTCGCAAAAAATTACCTCAGTGAAGATGAACTTGCTATTCTTAACAGGATGGTAACGGCCTACCTTGAACTTGCTGAAATACAGGCCTTGAACCGCAATCCTATGACGATGCATGATTGGAATGAGCGTTTAAACCAATTCCTGACAATGACGGGAAGAGAACTATTGACCCACTCAGGTAAAATTACTCATGAAGCTGCACTAAAAAAAGCTTACGGTGAATATGAAAAGTTCAGGTTGAAGCAATTGATAGAGCCGAGTGAGGTTGAACGTCATTTCATCGAAGCTGAACTGGAGCTAAAGAAGCTTGATGATTCGCGTAAAAAGGGAGGGAAGAAAAAGGTGTAGGGCTAGCGGCCCCACTTTGCGCTGCGGCGTTTCCAGTTGAACATCCTTTTTGCTCAGAGTCACATTTTGTCAGATGCTCCGGCAGACATCGAAATCGTTTTAGTCAACCGCACCAGATCGTTCTTCTTGCCCTATATCCTCTATGATTGCCGTTTTTTCTGTCCCGAATGCGGGCGGTTTTGTATGTTAACGGGTTGCTGTGCCGTCTTGGTTTATCACGTACTCTGGCGGAATAGCTTTAGCGTATTGATTTTATAAGGCATAAACCGGGTGAAATGGCAGAGGATATTGTTTTCAGGAGAGGGGATATCATTGAGCTTGTCGTGACTGATCTGGCTGAAAAGGAGCAGTGTTTCGGGCGGCTCGACAGCGGCATGGCGGTTATGGTGACCGGGATGCTTGCGGTCGGCGACCGGGTGTCGGCCAGGATCAAAAAGGTGAAGCAGCGCTACATTGAAGCTATTGCCGTTGAGGTGCTTGACGCCTCTCCGGACCGGACGGAGCCGGTTTGCAGCTATTTCGGTGTCTGCGGCGGCTGCAAGCTGATGCACATCAAGTATGAGGCGCAGATTGCCTACAAAGAGAAAAAGGTGAAGGACGCGCTTGAGCATCTTGGCAGTTTTTCCAATCCGCCGGTTTCGCCGGTTCTGGCGGCGGCCTCTCCCGTTCACTACCGCAACAAGATCGAGTTCTCCTGCTCCAGCATGCGCTATCTCCTGCCCGAAGAGCTTTCGCAGGAGGAGCTGGAGCGGCCGAAAAATTTTGCGCTCGGATTTCATACCCCAGGGAATTTCGAGAAGGTGATCGATATCGACTACTGCTACCTGGCCACGGAGTTGATGAACCGGGTGCTCAAAGTGACCCGGGAGTTTGCCCTTGCCAACAACCTTGAACCATACGGCGTCCGGGCACATACCGGCTTTTTGCGCAACCTTGTGGTCCGCTTCAGTGAGGATCAGCGGGAGCTGATGGTCAACCTCGTCACCTCCTGGTATGACGAAAAGCTGATGCAGCACTACAATGCCGCCCTCCAGTCGGCTCTTGCAGGCAAGAAGGTGACGGTGGTCAATAATGTAACCTCAAGAAAGAACGGTGTCGCTACCGGCGAAGAGGAGTTTCTGCTCAGCGGCACGGGTATCATTACCGAGCGGCTCGGAGAGCTTGACTTCAGAATTTCGGCCAACTCATTTTTTCAGACCAACTCCCGGCAGGCCGAGGTGCTCTACAACGCCATTCTTGATGTTGCGGGGCTCAAGGAGGATGATACCGTCTATGATCTCTATTGCGGTACCGGCACCATCACCATCTACATGGCAAAACACTGCCGGAGTGCGGTTGGCCTTGAGGTGGTTGAAAGCTCAATCAACGATGCCCGCAGCAATGCGGCTCTGAACGGTGTTGAGAATGCGGCGTTTTATCAGGTTGATCTGAAGGATTTCCACGCCATACTCGACAAACTTGAAAGTCACGGTGCTCCGGGTGTGATCATCACTGATCCGCCGAGAGCGGGCATGCACCCGAAGGCGCTTGAAACCATGCTCCGTTTCCGGCCAAGGCGAATTGTCTATGTCAGTTGCAATCCGGCCAGTCTTGCCCGTGACGGCAAGGAGATCGCTCAGGCGGGCTACGTGCTCAAATCAGTTCAGCCGGTGGATATGTTTCCGCATACGGCGCATATAGAGAGTGTGGCCTGTTTCGAGTTGGAGCGCCCCTATTAATCTGTTCCGCGATTCGATGGCATCGTTGGGCGGTGCTCGCAATCCTCATGTACTCCTGTGTACATTCCGGTTGCTGCGCTCCGTCCGCCTTGCCCTCGAACCGCTCACGACGATTAATAGCGGTCTCCTGTATTGATAACTGTGCTATGTATTCCGAAACACGATTACTGCGTTGGGTGGTGCTCGGAAAAGAGATCAAGGACTACAAGGACAGCAGGGACTACAAAGACGAAGAGGAATTTGCCGGGGCAACCACAAGGGATTGTTCCTGCCATTTCGTGTGATTTCGTTAGTTTCGTGGTTCAAAAATCCTCAAACCGTTCACGACGATTAATAGCGGGCTCTTCCCTTGCTTGTTATTGATTTTCGATCAGGGTGTAGCTGGCGGGTTCGGCTCCGGCGGCTTTTGCTGCTTCCCAGGCGGTGAAGCGGTCTACATCCTGGATGATGGAGGCAAAAACGGCTGAAACGATGGCAATATCGTCGGCAAAGCCGATGAGCGGAATAAAATCGGCTATGGCGTCAAACGGTGAGACAAAATAGATCAGCGCTGCGGCAACAAGCACAATGGTCTGCCAGGGCACGTCGGTGTACTCTTTTGTAAAGTAGCAGCGGAGCATCCGTGCCAGCGACTGGACTTTTCCGGATATTTCCGAGAGCTGCGAGGTGTGTTTGCCCGGTTTCGAAAGCTTCACTGCCGTGTCAAGCAGTTTTTTTCTCTTTACGGGATCCTTGATGGCCTGTTCGGCCTTTCTCCGGGTTCTCTCAAATCGTTTACTCATTGCTCTGCTTATTTTCGGCCTGCTTTAAGGAGCGTCTGGCGTTCTTTTTCGGTCAGGGAGGTGTATCCTTGTGCCGAGATTTTGTCGAGAATGGCGTCAATCTCAGCTTCAGAGGCAGGCGGAGCCGGCTTGTTCGTTTTGTAGAGCTGCGGGCCGGGCTTCTTTTTTCCCGAAGAGCGGAATTTTTGGAGCACTCCGGAGATCGACCACTCGTTTCTTTTTATGGTGATGTAGATAAAACCGATCAGCATCCCTCCGAGGTGGGCGAAATGGGCAACGTTGCTGCCGCTTCCCATTGCCCGGCTGCCCAGGCCGGAGAAAAACTCGATCAGTGCATATCCTGCAATGAAATATTTTGCTTTCAGCGGAAAGAGGAAGTAGAGAAAGATGTAGCGGTCAGGGAACATCATGCCGAAAGCAAGCAGGACACCGTAGATTGCGCCCGATGCCCCGACTGTCGGATAGGGGTCACCGATGGTCATCAGCAGGTTGAGCACTGCCGCTCCGATCCCGCAGACAAAATAGTAGATGTTGAACTGCCGGGTGCCCCAGTGGTTCTCTATCTCGGCGCCGAACATCCAGAGGGCGAACATGTTGAAAAAGAGATGGGTCCCTCCGCCATGCAGGAACATGTAGGTAACCGGCTGCCATAGTCTGAAATTGCCAGAACCGATTGGCCAGAGCGCGCCAATGGCACTCATCGCCTCTCCGAACGGAGTCATCTGCAGCAGGAAGACTGCAATATTGATGAGAATAATGGCTTTTATGGCCGGAGGTATAAACTGAAAACCTCCGGGGCTGTATGGCTGACTGGAGTTGTTCATCACAATGTCTGGTTCTGCCTGTTCCCCGTGTGCTCAGGGAACAGGCCTGTCGTAGGTAACTTCTGTAACGCTCTTTTTGCTGTCCGCCAAACGATCAGTCGTTTAATGCGGCTATACCCGGAAGCTCCTTGCCTTCAAGGAATTCAAGGCTTGCGCCACCTCCTGTGGAGATGTGGGTAATCTCCTTTGCAAGTCCTGCTTTGGCGATAGCAGAAGCCGAGTCTCCTCCGCCGACAATGGTTATAGCTCCCTTGGCGGTGGCGTCAGCCAGAGCTTTGGCTACGGCCATGGTGCCTGACGCAAAGTTGTCTATTTCAAACACACCCATCGGACCGTTCCAGAGCACCGTGCGGGCCGAGAGAATCTCATTGCTGTAAAGCTCAGCCGTTTTCGGTCCGATATCCACGCCGATAAGTCCTTCGGGAATTGCTGAGATCAGTTCCGTGCGGAACTCTGCATCGGCTGAAATAGCGGGAGCCACAATTACATCTTCCGGCAGAAGCAGCTTTATCCCTTTTCTTTTGGCCTCGGCAAGAATTTCAAGGGCAAGGTCAATTTTGCTTTCCTCAACGAGTGAGTTTCCTACCTCGTAGCCCTGGGCCTTGAAGAAGGTAAAGACCATGGCTCCACCGATCAGCACCGTGTCAACTTTTTTAAAGAGGTTCTCAAGGACATCGATTTTTCCTGAAATTTTTGAGCCGCCCAGAATGGCTACAAACGGGCGTTCCGGATCCTGAAGGGCTTTTCCAAGATAGAGCAGTTCGCGTTCTATAAGAAAGCCTGCAACCGCACTCTGTACGTAATGGGTAATCCCCTCGGTTGATGCGTGCGCCCTGTGTGCGGTTCCGAAAGCATCATTGACGTAGATCTCGCCCAGAGAGGCAAGCTCTTTGGCAAAGTCGGGATCGTTGGCCTCTTCCTCAGGATGAAATCTGAGATTTTCAAGCAGAATAACCTCTCCGTCCTGCATGGCAAGTACCTGCTGCATGACCTCGGTTCCGATGGAATCTTTTGCCATTGTTACAGGCGTGTCGATGAGCTCCGAAAGTCTTTTTGCGACCGGGGCAAGAGAGAAGTCTGCGTTAACTTTGCCTTTTGGTCTTCCAAGGTGTGACATCAGAATCAGGCGCCCGCCATCGTCGAGAACTTTGCGAATGGAGGGGAGTGATTCAACGATTCTTTTATCGTCGGTAATGTTTTTGTTGGCGTCAAGAGGAACATTGAAATCAACGCGCATTAATATCCGTTTGCCTTGGATGGAGACGCTTGACAAGGTCTTTTTCTGCATTGCTGTTATGATTGATTAAAAAAAACAATTGCTGGTCAATAGTACTAATCTACAATATAATCAATTCACCTGACAGGATATAGGAGACGGTAATGTGTCGCTCTCCTCTCAGGGGGTCGTGTTTCTGCGGGCCTGACGGTATTTTTTTATGTTTTCGTTATGCTCTTTGAGTGACACGGCGAAGTTATGTCCTCCGGTACCCGTGGCGACAAAGTAGAGAAAACCGGTTTCGGCAGGCTGAAGCACCGCACGAATGGATGCAGTTCCGGGATTGCATATTGGCCCCGGAGGAAGACCGTTATGGCGGTAGGTATTGTAGGGAGAGTCAGCCACGAGATCACGATAGAAGAGACGGCGAGCCGTCCCTCCGAGTGCGTACTGTACTGTCGGATCAGCCTGAAGTCGCATATTTTTTTTCAGCCGGTTGAGGTAGACGCTTGCTACAACGGGTTTTTCCGTGTCCAGCGGAGTTTCGGCTTCGACAATTGACGCGAGTGTCAGAAGTCCGGTTTCGTTCATCCCCCGTCTTGCTGTTACGGTTTTGAGGCTGTCGGTATAGAATTTCCTGAATCTTTTAACAAGAAATCCGGCAGCCGATTCAGGTGAGCCACCCCATGCAAAGTCATAGGTTCCGGGCAACAGGTACCCCTCTGCATTTTTTGCCTTGATGTTGTATCGCCGAAGGAGGCGCTCACTTGATGCCGCAGCCATGAATGCGGTTGAATCAAAGTCAAGTTTTCCCGAAAGGATTCTGGCAACTTTTTCGAGATTGATCCCTTCGGGGAGTGTGATGCGAACTTCGTCCTGCTTGTGCGAGTGAAGGTAGTAGAGCAGCATGAAGTTGGACATACCGGGAGGGATGGAATATCTCCCCGGCTTGATGTTGTGCAGGCGGGGAATAATACTTCCGGTGATGAGTACCGGCCATTTGCTTTGTATCGTGCCGTTACGGGATAGTTCACCCACAATGGTCTGAAATCCGGTTTTCCGGTGAACGACGAGGGGTGTGGTTGTTGTGGCGGTGTTGAGGCCGGGCCAAAATAAAAAGAACCCCAGTGCAGTCAGCAAAAGGGCTGAGGCAGCTAATAAGGGCTTTGGTAACGAAACTTTACGCAGTGCCATTCGGAGGGGATGTTCGGTTAGCTGGCAGGGATATCCGGCTGACTGCTTTTCCAATCATGCTGCACGAGGCGACTCTCTTCAAGAATGCAGAGGTAAATTTTTTCCAGTGCAAGAGATTTACGGGGTGAATCGGCATGGTTCAGCACATTGTTCAGCACCTCTTTTTCCCTTTCAGGCTGAAGTACCTGCTCTCCGATTCTTGATTTCAGTGAGCTGATATTCTGCGCGCAATGCAGTCTCTGGCAGATAAGAGCCGATAACTGCTGGTCAATGACGTCGATTTTTTTTCGCCATTCGTCAAGTTCCTGCCTGTGCGCTGTATTGTTGACGGTACTCTGCGACATTATGATAAGAAATGGTTAATAAATGTTTCTGCTGCTTCCCGGTCCTGCTCCGGGCACCCTGCATAGACGATATGCGCTGCCGGTATGTGCCTACATTTTCCCCCGGGTGAACAACTCCGTCCACTGTGCTACTTCCTTATCGTTCAGAGGCTCTCCCCTTACGGCTTTGTCGATGGTTTTACCGAAACCGGATCGACGCTTCCCTTCCGAAAGCGGAGCGGAAGTTCCGTTTTCGCCAAGTTTTAGCGCGAATGCTTCGGATTTTATACACCGCGCACCGAACGCTTCGCTGTAGCGGCGTATTTCATCGTCCGAACTTACAATAGTAACCTTTTTTACGTTTGTGTTCAATGATTTTACGTAATCAATGATCCATTGATCGGCGCTTTTTGTGGCCGGAGTGAAAACAATATGCAGAGGAATGATACTCGAGTGTTCCCGGGCGCTTCCTTTTCCATCATAGACAATGGTGACGGCACATCTGTTTTTTCTCTGAAATGAGAGGAGCTTTTTTTCCATTTCCAGCCGCAACTGCTCAAGCGGGGATGCAGATGGTGATGGAATCAGCTTGTGGATCAGGTTGTAGCCATCCACCACGAACTCTCTTGAGGCGGTTTTCATCGGGCTCTCTGCCTTTGGAAATATGCATAAGAACTACAGTATAAAATAGAGGAATATTTTGGCTCTTCGCTATTTCAAGTGGGTAAGCTAAAGTCAAGCTTCCCTGCAATCAT
>NZ_MPJE01000048.1:0-16224 GCF_001975465.1 Chlorobium sp. KB01 | reverse complement strand
GGGTGAGAAGCAAAGCTTCGAATCAATCCCACCCTCTCCGCATAAAAAGAAAGCTTCCGCAAACCGGGAGCTTTCTTTGTTACTGGCAAATGTTTCAGTCAAGAGGTGGAATGTTGCTGGGGTGGATGCTCTGCCGACTTTGATGTCGCACCAAGGTTGTTTTGCCTGCCTGGCGCGGCCCTGCAACCAAAACAACTGGCGTGTCGGCCAGCGCTTCAGTAATGCGCATTTCAATCAGGCGAGGGTAGAGAGAAGACTTATTCATAAGCACTTAGAACCGTAAAATATGGAATATAAATCAGAATAGTATTGATGATTGTGCGTCAAATTGTGAGAGCTTTTCTTTTGAAACAACACTATCCGGCCTTACCTATCTGCAAAGGATTAAAGATTGGAGATCTGAAGGTTATATTGTTAAAATATGGTTTCTCTCATTGGACTCTGCTGATATTGCCGTGTCGCGAGTGGCAGAACGTGTCATGCAGGGTGGTCATAATATTCCTGAAGAGATTATTCGTCGCCGGTTTGCAGCAGGTTGCACCAATTTTCAAAATAAATATAAGGCCGCTGTGAACGCCTGGGCAATGTACGATGGAACAGTCACTCCGCCAAAAATGATTGAATGGAGCTAAGATTATGAATACAACAGACATTCGATTATCCCCTGACCCTGATATGGCTGGCTCGTATGCCGCGATGCAGCGGGCGGGCAGGTCAGCTGAGGATCTGGCTATCCAGACCAATACAGCGATCATTACTAAAATTGATGGTAAGGTTGTCCGTCTTACGGCCGCTGAGATTATCAAGCGCCGTGAAGCAACTGCAAGTGAAGCCGGTGATTCAGCGCCTACTCTTTAAGGCAACAGCTTCCATTTCTTCTTCGATTTGCATCCCGATTACACCCCCTTAGCTGAACATATACTGCTTTAGGACGTTCCCTGCCTTTAGCGGCCTTATCGCGCAGTGTCCGGTTGACCGTAGAATTCGGTCACATTTCACGCGCTACGGGAATGGCGCGTTACATACGTACGAAGACACCATCCATTCGAGATTACCAACCTTCACCGGTTGACTTGAAGTAGGCGATGACCTCGGGGCTATAACGCACCGACACAAGCAGCTTCTTGTTTTCAGACCTCCCGGACGACCACGCAGGGCTTGGATTGGTACCATTCAATTGCTTTGGCGTGTGGTTGTGCGTCAGGATCACTTTTAGCTGCCGCAGTAATGGCCCTGTCCTCTTCCGCAGTGGGCATGAGGATAGTTGAACGCTTAGAGATTTTGGACATAGTGTTTTACCTCGCGACGATCGGGATGAGAAGTATATCATCAAATCAATCCCACCCTCTCCGTATAAAGAGAAAGAGGCTGTCTCAGAAGCAAAACTGAGGCAGCCTCTTTGCTTTCGGATGCTGAGTTCTGCACGTTTGAGGGAGCCGGACACAACCGGGACAAAGTTCTATGATGCCCGCAACGAAGCTATGCGTTCTTCGAGACTCGGGTGGGTTGCGAATAATTTTTTCAGGCCGCTGGCCGGGTTCCCCGATATGGCGAAGGCGGCTAATTGTGCGGGCATAACGGTGGCCCGCTGCGTCAACTGAAGCTTTTCAAGCGCCGCAATCATCTTCTCTCTTCCGGCAAGGGTTGCCGCTCCGGCATCAGCACGGAACTCCCGTTTGCGTGAAAACGACATCACAACAATCGAGGCCAGGATGCCAAGCATGATTTCGGCGATGATTCTGGTTATGAAAAAAGCCGGCCCTGTGCCCCGTTTGGTCTTGAAAACCGCTTTATCAACAACGTAACCGATGACGCGCGAGAGGAATATGACAAAGGTGTTCAGGACGCCCTGAATCAGGGTCAGCGTCACCATGTCACCATTGGTGATGTGTGAAATTTCATGCGCCAGGACACCTTCCGCCTCGTCGCGGGTCATTGCACTGATCAGACCCGAAGATACCGCAACCAGTGAGCGGTTTTTTGTCATACCGGTAGCAAAGGCATTGACTTCAGCAGAGTCGAATACGGCAACCTCCGGCATCCCGATTCCAACCCTTTGCGCCTGTGTTCTCACGGTGTTCAGCAGCCATATTTCATATTCGGTGGAGGGATTTGTAATGACAACCGCGCCGGTGAATCGCTTGGCCGTCCACTTTGAGAGCGCCAGGGATATAAATGCTCCGCCAAAACCGAAGATGAGCGACACAACCATCAGACTGCCGAGATCAAGACCTCCCTCCTTCAGGTAGGGCTCCACGCCGAGCAGGCTCAGGGTAATGGAGAGTACCAGAACAATAGCCAGGTTAGCGACAAGGAAATAGAAAACACGCTTCATAGTGAACTCCTCTCTATTTGCGGTAATAGCGCATCGCTTCAGGAATTTCCGACTGAATCTGGCGAATCCGGGATTCCGGCACCGGATGGGTACTGAGAAATTCGAGAGGCCGGTTTCCCGGTTGTGCTGCCATACGCCTCCAGAAAGGGACGGCTTCATTCGGATCATATCCCGCCATAGCCATAAAGATCAGGCCGATATGATCAGCCTCGGTCTCCTGCATACGGCTGTAGGGCATAAGAAAGCCGAAAGTAGTACCGATACCATATATTCCGGCCCAGAGATCCTTGGTCTTCTGTGACTGTGACGAAAGCGCCTCATTCAATGCTATACCTCCCATCTGGCTGATCAGGGCCTGACTCATCCGCTCATTGCCGTGACGGGCAATGACATGGGCAATCTCATGCGACATGACAACAGCAAGACCCGCATCAGTTTTGGTATAGGGAAGAATTCCGGTATAGATAACGACCTTGCCGCCGGGAAGGGCAAAGGCGTTGACATCCTTTGATTCAAAAAGCTTGAACTCCCAGGCATATCCATCAACCTCCGCTGCCATCCCTTTCTGGCGCAGATAGCGTTCAACAGCAAGTTGCAGGCGGGTTCCGACACTTTTGACCGTAGCCGTATTTTTCCGGTCTGTGCTCTCCTGATTCGATTTTTTGAAATTGCCATACGTTTCGTTGCTCAGCGCAATCATCCCCGAAGAAGAGAGAATATTCAACTGCGATCGGCCGGTAATCGGCACCGTCATGCATGAAGAGAGCAACATGCAGTGCAGCAGAAAAAAAAGAGCCATTGCCCACTTGCGCTGCAGAGTGGAGATCATCAGAGAGGATTCAGGCTTCGTTTGCATGTCAAAGGGTGTTGAGTGGTTCTTCCGTACTCTCCTGGCCTCCCTCTTTCATCTCATCAACCGGCAATATTCTGGAGAGCAGCTCGCCGGAAGATTTAATCAGCTCCTGACTTTTGGGGTGCAATGCCAGGGATGCGGCCAAAACGCCGAGACCGCCAACACCAATACCGTGTATAGCATGCAAGGCGAGAGGAAGCGCCACAGGAATCGCCAAGGGCAAGGCAAGAGCAACAGGAACCAGCTTTACAATGCCGAAAAGATCCTCTTCCTTCGTTGCCTGTTCTTCTGTTTCATTCTCTTCATACATAACCGTTGCGGTTTGTTGAGTTGAAAAGTTCCGTACTGCCTGACCGGTCTCACGCTGAAACTTATCCTTTTTTAACCGAATGAGCTAAAAGAATAATACGCCACTATCGATATCCCCGGGCACCTCACCTTGCGAACCTGTTGTGAGACCAGACCAAACAACCAATCCTGATCGGCATCACTCCGCAACTCGTTGCAGAAATTTATTGACGGCTGCAATGAAGGCTTCCGGCTGCTCCTCCTGCGGAAGATGGCCGCAATCAGCAATAACAATCAACTCTGCATGAGGAAGCTCACCGGCAAGCCGGATGCTCTCCGAGGTTTTAACGGTAAGATCATGCTCACCGGTAATGACCAGTGCTGGTCGTACCATGGTTTTCAGTTTCTCTTCAAGCCGCAGATGACGGGTTTCCAAAAAAAGCTCCCAGAAAGCCCGTGACCAGTCCCCCGTCATCAGATCACTGCGAAACGCAGCCAGAACGTCACTCTGAAGCCGTTCCTCTTTATACCAGAAACCGCGAATATTTCGATCATAGAGTCTGGTGATGAGGCGCTTCATCAACCGGGAGAAGAGCGGGGTCATGGCTTTCATGGCAGGCTTCATGAATGCAGGCACCTCGCTGGTAGCATAACCGCTGTAGATCATTGCTCCTACAAGCACCACCCCTTCAACCTGCTGCGGATAGCGTAATGCCGTCAAGAGCGCCAGGGTTCCGCCTGTTGAATTGCCGACCAGCACCGCTTTGCTGAATCCCAGTTTTTTCATCAATGCTATAACAAGGTCGCTCTGGGCTTCGGGAGAGTAACTGACCACCGATCCCTTGCCGGGATGCGGACGGGAGGTAAGGCCAAAAGCCGGCCTGTCAAATGCCATAACCGACGAAGTTTCTGCCAGTTCGTCAAAAACATGCCGCCATGACCTGATACTCAGGAAGCTGCCATGCAGCAGGATAACGAGAGAATTGCTGTTACCGGCAAGCCGGTAGTGAACTTGAAACCCGTTAACATCTATAAAACTGCTGCCGGCATTGGCCGGAGTCTCATTTGCGGAAGAAGCGGACGGGAACCGAATCATCTGTATGGTATGACGGTTGAGAGAATAAACAATCTGTTAATGTACATCAAAACAGATAATTCATCGCAACCGCGCAGCCTGATTGCCGGTCACCCGACTGCGTCTGACGAAACCAGTCGGCTGCAATAAACAACCCTTTGCAGGGTGCCATTTCAATACCGGCCCGGCAGGTAAAAAGATGTTTGGCCTCGATGGCCGCAGATGTTCTGAACGTGTCGCTCCAACCATTCAAGGAAGAGGTAACGGCCTGATCGTCAAGACGCCTGGCACAGGCCCAACCGATAACGGCATAGGGAGAAAATTTATGCCGCTCATGGCGCCTGATCGCTCTTTCAAAGCGAAGATCGGCACTGCAACGCAGTGTACTGGTTTGAGCGGCTTCAACTTTCAGGTTCAGACTTTCGGCTCCGGTTTCAGTAAAACCATTTTTTGACTGATATAACCAGCCAAAACCAATCGAGGGGCGAATATTCATCATTCCGGCATTTAGCAGAACACCGCCACGCAAGCCTGTATCCGCATTCCATCCTTTACAGTCAGCATTGGCAGTTCTTGACAGTCCGGCAAGCGGTGAGAGTAAAGGGCCATGCAGAGAGGGAAGATAGAGAGTACCGATAGCGATATTTCGAGAAGTCTGATCAGCAGTCGAACCCACGCTCACCACCCCCTGCAGAAATGCCCGTTCGAAAACCACTGCCGACCAGGCCCCGGCTCTGTAATAGTCCGTAACTGCCTGCCCGCCGTTTTCAGCCCAGTAAACAGTACCACGCATCCATGCGAGCGAAATACCTGACACTCTGTTTTCAGCGCTCTTTCTGTCAAATCCGGCCATCACCGCATTGATATCACCATCATATCCCGATTCAGATGAGTGCTGAAAACTCCTTGCGGCTTTTATCCAGAAACCGGGAGCCGAGATGCCGACTGCAAGCCGGTCAATACGATCGGCTATAGCCTGATTCTGCAGTTCGACCGCATAGTGCGCCGAGGATGCAAGGTTATCAAACCGTTGAGCAGAGATACTGCTGAGGGCACTGTTGAAGAGATCCAGACTTGCCGGATTACAGAGAACATCAAGGCTGTTGTATACCGATTCCATGTCGGAATAGGCCTCGGGAGTATGCGAAACAAGATAGGTACCGATTGCGCGGCCATTATCCGTATTGGCCATAGCCGGCCAGGAGAGCGCTGCATCCATAACCGGCTGTGCATTAAAAAATATGGTATAGGGTCCACCGTTCGCCTGTGACTGCTGACCGCCTCCATCGCCCCACCCCTCAATCGGAGCGGCAATCCCGGTATAGAATGATTCACCGGTAACGGACAAGCCGATGGTCATCATGGATGGAGTGTTCGGCAGGGCAAAAAGGTTGCGAATCTTTTGAGCACTCAGGCCCCGAACCGAGCTGATGCGCATCACCCAGCTTCCCTCCTGACCGGAAGCGTTTGATGAAGCCGAAGGATTATAAAAACGGATAAAAAACTGGGGTGTCGTCGTTGTAATGCTGGTCACGCTTGTCGTCAGCGCCCATGGCCCTCTGCCGGCAGCGTAACCGGCATTAAGCAGTGCCGGGTCAACAAGAAAGGGGGTGTTTTGTGTGCCGACCGGTTGCGTAAGGATACGCCAGTCAGCAGCTCCGGCACCAAGAGGAACTCCTGCAATCGTCAACAGGAGAAAGAGATACAAAACAGAGCGAGTCACATGGGTCTCTTTTTATCAGAAATTCGGGAGGCCTCGCACCTTGCCCCGGGACTGAGCAGCCTCACACCCACTCAATCAACCGGGATAAACCCGTTTTCAGTGAGCCTCTCCCTGCCATCGACTGTTGATGAATACTCGACAAATCGCTTGAGCACACCAAAAGGTTTTTCATTCGTGTACATGTAGAGTTTTCTGCAAAGGGGGTAGGTTCCGTTTTTTATGGTGAAGGGAGTGTGATCGATACCATTGACCAGAAGGGGTTTGACAGATTTATCTATCCAGCTGTGCCCGATATATCCTATCGCATTCGGTGTCACATTGATGCGGGTTCTGATCTCGCGATTGTTGAAGAGCGTTATCACTTTCATGGATACCGGCGTTTTACCCATAACTATGTCGTTGAAGGTCTCCACCGTACCGCTCCCCTGCTCCCGCTGAAGCAGCACAATCGGTCGATCCGGACCGCCAACCTCCTTCCAGTTGGTACAGGCCCCCGAATAGATATTGCGTATCTGATCGATACTCAACCCTTTTATGGCGTTAGCGGGATGAACGACCATGACGATCGCACCCAGGGCAACCGTGTGCGGAACCGGATTTACCCCCAGAGCCCTCGCTTCGGCCAGCTCTTTATCGTTCATCAACCTTGTCGTGTTGGCAATGTCACAATTTTTATAGAGCAGCGTGTATATGCCCCGTTCCGAGTCACTCTCATTGACTCTGACAATAACTCCATCACTCCTGAGAAAATCAAAGGCAAAAAGGTTGGCGATAAGACCGGGTGAAGGGGCTCCGTCTATAACAATGGAGTTACCGGAAACAAGACCGGTTGGAGAGCCGGGCGTTCCGATTTCAAAACTCTCGGCTTTGAGCGTTCCGGCAGCAGCAATGGTGAAGAGGAGAGCACTCAATAAGATGCTCCTGATAACACGGAGAGTTTTTTTCATGAAACAACCTGTTTTATTAAAAAAACAAACTGCACTCTGCCTTTCAATTAAACAAAAATCCTGATCACCTCCACTCAATCAGCGGAGACATAACCGTTTTCAATGACCGCTCTTTGGCCTTCGTACGTTTTTGAGTACTCAACAAATCGCTGGAGAACACCAAAAGGCTGCCCGTTTGTGTACATATACAGAGGTCTGCAACGTGGATAGGAACCATCCTTGATGGTCTCGGAAGTGTGTTCTATCCCGTTAACCAGAAGCGGTTTGACTTATTATTTGTAAACAAAATACGGTGATTTATATTTTCAACAACCGGACACCAGTGAATTCAATTACAAGAATTTCTTGTTGCGATTACAACTATCGGGGGAGAGGATTACTCGTTGACAACGGAGTGGTTAAAGCGGAAAAGAAGCCCGCAGGCACGGGCTACTTTGATGGAATGTATGAAAAAAGTTGTTCAAAGATCCATCCCGTTTACCGGTTTTCTGCGATAAATCCGTTTTCACTGAGCGATCTCTGGCCCTCAGGAGTTAATGAGTAATCCACAAACCGCTTCAGTACGCCGGTCGGCTGACCATTTGTATACATGTAGAGGAGCCGGTGAAGCGGATAGCTCTCATCCTTGATGGTTTTCGTCGAGTGATCCACGCCATTAACGAGAAGCGTTTTGACCGAGTTATCAATCCACCCACGCCCGATCATGCCAATGGCATTGGGTGTGGATGCAATACGGCCGATGATTTCGCGATTATTGAAAAGGGTTATCGCTCTCATTGAAATCGGACTCTTTCCCATCACAATGTCACGAAAGGTCTCCTGTGTACCGCTTGCATTCTCGCGCTGCAGCAGCACAATCGGCCGATTCGGGCCGCCAAGCTGGCTCCAGTTGGTATAGGTACCTGTATAAATTTTGCGAATCTGGTCAAGAGTCAAGCCGGAGAGGGAGTTAGCCGGGTGTACGACCATAATGATGGCATCATAGGCAACGATATGCTGAACCGGTTTTACGCCCTCCCGTTTGGCCTCTGCCAGCTCCTTGGCGTGCATCGGTCTGGTGGTTGTGGCAATATCGCAGTTTTTATAGATCAGGCTGTATATCCCCCGCTCGGAATCACTCTCATTGACCTTCACAACAATGCCATCGGTTTTAAGAAAGTCCATTGCAAAAATGTTGGCGATAAGACCGGTTGAGGGCGAACCATCAACAATGATTTTATTATCGGCAATAAGGCCCGTCTGCAACGTACGTGCAGTAAAAACGGCATCGGTTCCATGAGCTGCAGCAATACCGGAAGAGAGGAGACTGAAAAGAGCTGCGCTCTTAAAGATCTTCTTGACAATATTTATAGTTCTTTTCATGTAGGGATGACTTCATTAAATACATCAACGGGGAATCTGTAGCGGAAATTTAAAAAAGCACAACACACTCTGCTGAATCTTCATGTCAAGAAAATAATTATCTGGAAATATAAAAGAATCTTAAGTCATTTGAATCAAGTGTTTCATCAGCTTTTGTTGTACTTTTTTTAATATTCGAAAAAAGATATTGAAAAAAAAACCCTGTATTGATGCCGAATTGAACCAGTCAAAGTAACTGACCTCCCCTATGAAAATGCCTCTCCTGATCGTCAAAAACATAACCCACGAGGCTCCGGGACTGATTGAAACTGTTCTCTGTCAACAGGGTATCAAGCCCCGCATCGTGGATCTTTCAGCCGGAGAGATCTTTCCCGATCCGGTCAACTTCAGTGCAGTCATTGTACTTGGAGGCCCTCAAAGCGCCAATGATCGCACCCCTTCAATGGTGATGCAGCTCCACCGAATTGAAGCGGTAATAAAAGAAGAGCTTCCCTTCCTTGGGATCTGCCTCGGCATGCAGACACTGGTGAAAGCAGGAGGTGGCGAGGTCATAACATGCCCGGTCAAGGAGATCGGATTTACCGGCCCGGATGGGGAGGTGTTTCGCATGCAACTAACCGAAACAGGAAAGGCTGACCCTCTTTTTTGTGGACTTTCAGAGAGCATCAGGGTCTTTCAGCTTCACGGAGAGACCGTTGAGCTTGCTGCGGGGATGAAGCTGCTGGCTTCAGGTAAACAGTGCCCGATACAGGCTGTCAGGGTTGGAAAAAGAGCTTATGGATTGCAATGCCATGCTGAAATGACGCTGACCATGTTTTTGTCATGGCTTGCTCTTGATGCCGACCTGAAAAGGGAGAATCGCACGGCCCTGATCGAACAGTTTGAATCATTCCGGCATGAGTACACCGCAACAGGGATGCAGCTTGTCAACAATTTTCTCCGTATTTCCGGCCTTGCCTCATGATTGATCCCCGCCGCATAACACTCCTCAACAACTGCCGGGATGCGAGCGGCACGGTCATCTACTGGATGTCACGTGACCAGCGGGTCCGGCATAACTGGGCACTCCTGTTTGCCCGAAAAAAGGCAGAACAGTTGCAGCAGCCATTGAAGGTAGTTTTCACCCTTGCACCATCCTTTCTCAATGCCCCGCTCCGCCACTACGACTTCATGCTTAAAGGACTTCAGGAGGTTGAAAGAGCGCTCCGGAAGCTGAACATCCCCTTCTATCTCGTGCAGGGTGAACCGGAAATCGAACTTCCCCGCTTCGCCCGTGAGATGAAGGCTGGAGTTGTGGTGACCGACTTTTCGCCACTGAAAATCAGCAGAGAGTGGAAACGCAGGGTTGGCGCTCAGCTCCCGCTGCCGCTCTATGAAGTCGATGCACATAACATTGTTCCCTGCCGGATAGCATCCGGTAAACAGGAGTACTCTGCCAGAACACTTCGACCGAAAATCAACGCCCTGCTTGGAGAGTTTCTGACCGGATTTCCTGAACCTGATCGGCTTGACTCACCAAATGATTACCCTCCTGTTGACTGGAACACCCACTTCAGCCGCCTTAAAGCTGATCATCGGGTTGCGCCTGTCACATGGCTTGAACCGGGAGAAACGGCGGCCGGCGCCTGCCTCGACAGCTTCCTGCAAAACAGGCTCTGCTTCTACGCCAAAGAGCGCAACGACCCGAATAGCGGAGCGCTCTCCAATCTCTCACCCTACATCCATTTCGGACAGATCAGCGCTCAGTTCATTGCTCTGCAAGTATCAAAAACAGATGCTCCGGAGTACGACAGGGCCGCTTTTCTTGAAGAGCTGATCGTTCGCAGGGAGCTCTCTGAAAACTACTGCTGTTATAATAATCATTATGACTCCTTGGAGGGCATCCCCTCCTGGGCAAGGGAGTCGCTCATGAAGCATGCGGCAGATTACCGGGAGTATATCTATACGCCTGATGAATTTGAAAAAGGGGCCACACACGAACCGTTATGGAACGCTGCCCGGCATGAGCTGGTGACAACCGGTAAAATACACGGCTACATGCGCATGTACTGGGCAAAAAAAATTCTGGAGTGGAGTGAAAGCCCCGAGCAGGCATTTAATACTGCTCTCTTTCTCAATGACCGCTATGCGCTTGATGGCAGGGATCCCAACGGCTATACGGGAGTTGCATGGTCAATCGGCGGAGTGCATGACCGCCCATGGTTTGAACGGCCGGTTTACGGCAAAATCCGCTATATGAACGCATCCGGATGTGCACGGAAGTTTGATGTCAGGCGATACATTGCCCGCTTTGAAGAAAAAAAGAGTATGTAGGGGCAAACCTGCGTGTTTGCCCTGTCCAGGAAAGTGGACACTGGTGGACGAAAAAATGGTGGACAGGATTGAATGAGATTTTGAATTCCGGGTTATCATCCCGAAGCATTCCTCTTTGTCATCTTAGGCGCTCCACCTGTGTCATCTCGAACACAGTGAGAGATTTCATTTCAATTCGAAGCGGGATTTCTAACCCCCCGACAGGTCGGGAGGATTCGAAATGACACTTTTTTGCAGGAGTTACTGTTTAGGCGGCGTGCTGTCATCTATGGCAAGATCGATGGTGCGGCGCTGAATATCAACACTGTGCACCACAACCTTGACGCGCTGACCGATCTGGAGGCGCTTCTTGCGGCGTTTGCCGACAAGGGAGTAGGTTGCCTCATCATATTCGTAGTAGTCATCGGTGAGGTTGCGCATGTGCACCATTCCCTCGATGGCAAAATCAACCATTCTGACATAGATGCCGTAGTCGGTTGCACCGGAAATAACACCGGGATAGACCTTGCCGACATGACTTGCCATATACTCAACCTGCTTGAGCTTGATGGACTCACGCTCGGCTTCGACGGCACTTTTCTCCCGCTCGTTGGATATCTGGCAGACGGTCTGAATCTTGTCTGTCAGCTCCGCAAGGCGCGCACTTGTGATTTTACGGCGTTTCTTTCTGAGCCCCTCATACTCAAAGAGCAGGCGGTGTACAATAAGATCCGGATAGCGCCTGATGGGTGAAGTAAAGTGGGTATAGTGCTCGAACCCGAGACCGAAATGGCCAAGATTGTCGCCGGTATAGACCGCTTTGGACATGGATCGCAGCACAAGCTCGCTTACAAGAAACTCGACATTGGTGCCCTTGACCTGCTGCAGGAGCTGACGGAGAGCCTTGGCGGTAACAATCGGTCCCTCCTTGCCCCGGTTGAGCTTGAGATCAAAGCCGAACCGTTTGACGAAGTTGGAGAGAATAATCACCTTCTCCTGCTGGGGTGAGCCGTGAACACGGTAGATAACCGGCTGTGCCTCTTTTTTGTTCTCCTTGAAGGTTCGGGTCAGGTACTCTGCCACCTTGCGGTTGGCAAGCAGCATGAACTCCTCAATAAGGCGGTGGCTTCCAAGGCGCTCTTTTCTCATCACCTCAAGCGGCTCACCCTTGCTGCCGAGCTTGAATCGAACCTCTTCGGTTTCAAAGTCCAGACCGCCATGCTTGAAGCGCTTTTCACGAAGCAGTACGCTGATGCGATCCAGCAATTGCAGTTCGTCACAATAATCACCCTTGCCCTTCTTCAGAATCTCCTCAACATCTTCATAGGCATAGCGGCGCTTGCTGTGGATGACCGTTTTCTGAAACTCGTGCTTGCGGACTTCCCCCTCTGCGGTCATGGTAAAAAAGACGGAAAAGGCCATCCGGTCGACACCGGGATTGAGGCTGCATATCTCTTCGGAAAGCCGTGACGGCAGCATGGGAATGACCCGGTCCACCAGATAGACCGAGGTCGCCCGTTTGAGTGCCTCACGATCAAGAGGAGAGTTCTCGGGCACATAATGCGAGACATCGGCAATATGCACGCCTATACGATAGAGTCCATCTTCAAGTGTCTCCAGAGAGAGCGCATCGTCGAAATCTTTTGCATCAACCGGATCGATAGTAAAGACAACTTTGTCGCGAATATCGAGGCGTCCTTCAAGATCCTTTTCGGTAATGCCTTCACGGATGGATGAGGCGAAATCAACAATCTGTTTGTCAAAGGTCTCATCAATGCCCTTGCTGCGGGCAATGGCGCTCACTTCAACCGATGAATCACCCGCCTCGCCAAGAACCTCAAGCACCTTTGCCTGTATGACCCCTTCACCGGTAAAATCAAGGTCACCGACCAGTACTTTCTGACCTGCCTTTGCTTTTGCAGAGAGACGGATCGGCACAACGATTTCAGGAAGCAGCTTCCTCTCATCAGCCTTGAGGGTGAACCTGCGGCCTGACTTTACGAGCGTCCCGACAATCGTGGTTATGCGACGGCTGATCACCTTCTGAACAAGACCTTCGCAGCGCTGATGCGGTGTTGATTTCGAAGAGTAGGTATCAGGAACCTTGGTAACCAGTACCTCGACTTCGTCACCATGAATGGAAAAATTCAGGTCACCGGCCTTGATGAACACATCATCATCAAATCCCTCGACATCAATGAAACCGTAACCGTTTGGATGGGTGATAAGACGACCGGTATAGCTCTTGTCCACCTTGTACTGCTCCTTTCCGGGCACGGGAAAAGGCTTTATATGGACAAGATGGTCTTCATAGGTTGCCGACTCCACACCCGACATTCCGTAACAGCGGTTGGAATCCTTGTCAACCGTACCCTCTTCCTGAAGCTTGTGCAGCACATACCAGAAACCGGGAAGCTGCTTTGACTCCGTGTAGCCAAGGACTTTGGCCAGATCAACCGACCGGAACCGTTCACCTTCATGATCGGTAAAAAAGGTTATGATTTCAGCTGCAAGTGAACTTTCACCCCGTCTGAACAGGAACTCGTTGATCAGGATATGATCATTTGCCCTTACCCTCTCCCCTGTGTGCGATGAAGGCTGCCGCGGCTTCCTGCCCGCGGGACTTTTTGATTTTCGGTTAAACCGCTGTCTTGCCACTACATTCAATCGTTTATGTTAGGATTCTCCGGCAGCCATACCTGTTTTGGATGGTTCCGGCTCCGTTCAGTCAAAAGCTCATCATGTTCCTGAAAGTTAAAAACATCAGGAATTTCAGCAAAAAATCAGCACTTTGAGGGTGTGAAGAGTTGAAATCCGGATGCAGCAATTCACCGAAAAAAACGGCTCCTTGAGGAGAATGAGTGTAACTGCATGAAGCGAGAATTCCCTGTTTCAGGAGAGTTCAGACGGAGTGCAGATCAGAGACTGAAACTTCAGATTGTTAACATAGTGAATAAGAAACGATAAAACACTCTTTTCGTCATCAATTTTCCGTTTACATCGCCATCACGATCTGGCCTCCCCCAGGGAAACGCCATGACAAAACAATAGTTCTGCTGAACTATCAGTGGAAAACAGTTATTTTCAGTAATCTTGAAGCCCGGCGAACACCACCTTTCCGGGGTAACGACCTCCCGGACTTATTATGCGTTGCTTTCGCATCAAAACTGGAGCAGACCATGAAAGTTCTTGCAATCATCAAATATCTCTTCACGGCGTTTGGTATTGCCATGCTCCTGGGCACCTTCTGGATCAGTGAAAATACCCGAACATTCCTCTCAAAAGCCGTAACAACAGAGGGCACTGTTGTGCGCCTCATCGAATCCTGGTCCGGCAGTTCAAACACTTCACATGATTCAAAAATATACCGGCCTGTCATTCGTTTTACTGATGGAAATGGTTCACCGCAGGTGTTCATCTCATCATCAGGCAGCAATCCTCCGGCCTATTCGGAAGGCGAAAAGGTCGAGCTGCTCTACCTGCCTGACGACCCTCAAAAAGCACAAATCAATGATCTCTTCTCACTCTGGGCAGGCTCCATCATTTCTGGAGGGCTGGGAGGTCTATTTTTGCTTGTTGGTGCAGGCATCTTCCTCGTCCCCATACTCAAAGGACGCAAAAACGACTCCCTCAGAGAGCAGGGCACCCCTGTTGAGACAGAGTTTCAGTCGGTTTCAATGAATACCGCCGTTTCAGTCAACGGAAACTCTCCGTTTCAGGTTGTAACGCAGTGGAAAAATCCCGCGACGTCAGAGATCCATGTTTTCAAAAGTGACAATCTCTGGTATGATCCCACGCAGTACATACAGAACAGACGGATACGGGTGTTCATAGACCGGAACAACCCGAAGAGATACTATGTCGACCTCTCCTTCCTGCCCAAACTCGCCGAATAACAGACCTCAGCAGGAAACACGACTGAACGAAATAGTTATACAATTTGCGCTTTTGTTTGGGGATTTGTGTGGCTATTGCTGTCACACTTTTTGGTGGAGAGGATGCTATTCAGCCCTTATTGATCTCCATTTGAGTCATCAGTACGAGCTGGAGCAACTCTGCTCAATGGATTGAAATTATGGGAATTTCGGGTTGCTCTTTTGCCTACCATCTATTAAATACCGTATTCGATCTTATTAATCCAATTCCGGTTTTCTGATCATTAAGCCCGATGTCTCCGCTTACATTTACGGGACTCAGCACATCATGCGACAAGACTTTGTTAACAAACTTAACAGCTCTTGAATACCCCATAAGTCACCGCCTCGTTAGAAGTGACAATTGCTTTGACGAATAAGGGTTGCGTTACGATATACCATAAAATAATTCAGATTTCCGCACTGGCAGATTGAAATTGAGTTAGAAGTTCTTTGTTAAAACTACGATATTTCAAAAGCAATTCTGCTGATGTTGGAGTGAAATGTGCCCCATAAATTTTACCCCGAATTCTTTCCTTTAAAAACTTTCTCCATTCCTTATCTGACATTGCCATTGCAAATGGATTTGCAAGATATTTCTTTTGCCATTCAGTTAGTGGTCTACTAGAAGAATCAATAAAAGTTTTATTCGAAAACCAACGACGCTCTAACCACTCAGTCAGGCGGTCAAACGATAATAATTCTATTCCTAAATTTGTAGAAAGTTGTTCTCTTTGTTCTATCCATAAAGATGAATTGTCTCGCGTTCCAATTAAAACAGAAAACTTAAAATTTGCGTTTCGTTTCGTACGAATACCATAAGCTGGAAATAATTTCTCTGCATCTCTCCGGTTATCAATAAGCCATCGTTTCCAATTATGAATTTGTTGAATTGCTCTGGAAAGTCTTGCAGAGGGTATTCCTTCTTTTGTGAAAGGTATAGCATGAGGCAGTTCGATTTCTATTAATTCCCATGATAATCCATTACTATACCCTTCAGTTGCAACTGCAAAGTCAATTACATAATCTGCGCCTAATCTTATTTTTTCGATACAAATAAATTTTGAATGCGCATCTAAAAAAAACATGCCCGCTTGTTTCGAAAGAAATTTTTGATACTGTTCTTCTTTAGCATTACTTACAACTAATTCTTGCCATTCCAATATAACCTTATGTCTCAATGACATTAGTTCATTATTTAATAATGACCAATTATCAAGATCTGACGGTTTTTGATAACACATGAAGATAGCCCCTTAAATCTGTATCTTTTTTTATCGACAAAATTGTTTTTTAGTTTAGCTAAACAATGCGCAGACCGATTTACCTAATTCAAAAAAAGTAGACGATTGAAGCAAGTTCAAACTTCTTTCTGTGCCCTATGTGTTAATATAGATGTCGCGTCCAACAAGGAGGCGAATTATGGAATATTCAA
>NZ_MPJE01000047.1:0-2309 GCF_001975465.1 Chlorobium sp. KB01 | reverse complement strand
CCGAGACCTGTACCGGTAACCAATTGAATTTATTTGATTTATAATTGGACAGTAGTGATGTTTTATATATAAAGTAATGATCGCTTATTAAGCAGGAAAGGAGGTCGGGATGATTCAGTTCAAGGTTGGCGATTATATTGTTTACCATAAGCCCAAATGCTCATTTTCTCCGGGACCTCGTGCCAAGCAGATTTATCCGCTGGAACACGGGGAGGAATATCATTATGTCGTGGACAAGTTCTGGAAGGTTGTCAGCGTCAATAATGATGGAACTCTTGATGTTGTTACCCGAACAGGAAAACAGCACAGACTCAATACCGCTGACCCCAATATCAGTAAAGCCAGGATTCTGCATCATTTTCTTTATCGGAAGCGCTTTCCAAGGATCAACGAACAACCCTGATTCCATTTTGGTTCTTATGCAATAAAACCAGAGAGTGATTGTGTTATTCGTTTTCCCCTGCAGGTTCATTGCCGGTTCGCAGATAATGCGCCTCTGTTTCATACCACAGGGGCTTTTCATTGCGCAGCATACTCACTACCGCATGAAATTCAGCCGGGTCGGAGAATGCGTGGTTTTCAATCAATTGACTACTTGAGTCATAGATCGCAATTCTGCCTGTATGTTTATGCAGGTCCCATCTGCTGTAGTAACTTGCTACAAGAATGTTTGCCATGGTTTTGTCCCCTCTTTTACAGGATTATAAACCTCAACATATAACTGCCGGCCGGATTCACTGCTATTCCGGGTGCTCGCTTATTTCTTGTTTATTATAAATTTTGCACCCTTCAGCGTTGCCCACTCCGCTGTTGCGGGTTTTCCTGAAGGAAGTGTTGTGAGCGGAGAGAGTGATGCATTGTTGAAATTTGTATCGGTAATGTTTGCCCCTTTCAGATTTGCGCCCTCAAGATTTGCCTCTTCAAGATCGGCTTCAAACAGTGATGCATTTTCAAGATTTGCATTCTGCAGATTCGCCCCGGTGAGTATTGTTCCGAAAAGAACAGCGTTTTGGAGGTTGGTATTGCTCAGGTCCGCCTCTTTGAGAAATGCGCGGTCAAGATTTGCACCCTGCAGATTCGCACCCTGCAGATGAGCCCCTTTCATATCGGCTTTATGGAAGTTGACCTTGCTGAGATTTGCACCGGCCAGGTTGGCCTCATCCATCGATGCGCTTTTGAAGCTTGATCCGGAAAGTGTCGCGCCCTGCAGATTAACCCCTTTCAGGCTTGAATCGTCGAGTGTTTCCTCTTTCATGGTTACGTCGAGATCTTTATTAGTCTTGCGCATAGTGTTCCATGACTCAACATCCTCGATGACCAGTGCAGGCTGTTCCTTGCTTTTCGTGCCCGATATGGCCGAAGAGGGTGCTGTGAGTGAACCGTGACTCTCCTTTTTTTCAGAAGGGGTGAAAACCGGTGTCGTATAGATTAACGGGGAGCGCTCCGGTTCACGGACAAATTTTGCATTATGGAGCAGACTCCAGCGTGACGTGGCTCTGTCTCCGGAAGGGAGGATGGTATTGTTTGACAGGACGGCACGCTCCAGACGGGCCTGATCAAGGAATACCGCACCTTTCAGGCTTGCCCCCTTGAGGTTCGCGTTTTCGAGATTGGCTTCAAACAGAACCGTGTTTGCCAGGTTCGCGTCCTCCATATCGGCTTCATCAAGCATGACCCATCTCAGGTTGGCTCCCTGAAGATTTGCCCCCCGGAATATGGCTTCTTTCATGAACGAACCCTTCATATTTGCCTTTATCAGGCATGCGCCGGAAAGATCGGTGCCTTTCATGTCAGCTTTTTTGATAAATGCCATCATGAGGTTTGCGCCCTTCAGGTTTGCCCTGTTGAGTTTTGAACCACTGAGGTCAGAGCGAACAAGGAGGGCGCCACCCAGATTTGCTTCACTCAGATCGGCATCTTCAAGTACAGCCTTGTAGAGATCGATGTTTGCTGCCGGTGAGGCAAGTCGCCAGCTGTTCCATTCGGCAACGCTCTTTTTCAGTGCGTTCAGTGTCACGGTATCGTATGCCGCAGCACTATTGCCTGCTGAAACGACCAGACCAATGCAGATCGTTGCGATCAGAGTGCCTTTGCGATTCATAGCTGCCTGATTATGTGATTGGGTAGGCTTGTACTACAGCTCTGAATCTCTTTGTCATGAGTGTTGGGCCGTAGTTGATTTAAAAAGTAATGAAATTACAAGTGAGAAGAGAAACTTAAATGCCGGCGAAAGGGTTCTCTCTTTTACATAAGGGCACCTCTATTTATTGTCGTGAGAAGCCCGAGGACAAGGCGGATGGAGCACAGAA
>NZ_MPJE01000046.1:0-11225 GCF_001975465.1 Chlorobium sp. KB01 | reverse complement strand
CAAATTAGCGGGACTTGCCCTCCCTTTTTTTATTGCCCTCGTGAATAATTCAGGATAAACTCTATAACCGCAAAGAGGAATAAAAAGTAGCAGAAAAAAAACTCCATCAATCACAACAGATCACGCATGATCACGATTTATTACGTAACCCGCTCAAAAGGTTTGGGGGCAGGGGTCGCCAGTTGCACTTTACTGCAGAGAATTGATGTAACGGTCAATAGCTTTGAGTCTGAATCATGTTCCCTGAAATAGAGCGATGCACGCCTTGTATTGAATTAGGGCATCATGGCCCTTCGGAGTTATTTTGTAGATGGTCTGAGGCTTGCGGGCCTGAAGATCCTTGTCGCAGCTTATATATTCTGCGGACTCAAGCATTCTCAAATGCACACTGAGATTACCGTCGGTTGTGTGTACCTTTTTTTTGATCTCCACAAAACATGCTTCGGTAACAGCATAAAGAAAGGAAAGGGCTGCAAGGCGGATTCGTGCATGAATGACCTTATCAATCAGGTGGTGGTTAAAGTCAGGCAGCACATCCGGGGCCCTTCGTTCAGGTGAAATTCCCTGCCTGCCGTCAGCCGGCATGCTTTGCAGAGCCTCTTTTTCAAACTCAACCTGCTTCTGCATCGTAATATCTGAGACTATCGCCCTGCACGTATCTCCATCCCGGCTTGCCACCGCATCAATGCGAACAGTACGGTTTCGGGTCACACCGCCCTTTTCCTGAAACAGAGAGGAATCATCCGCCTCCGGAGCTTTGCCATTACCGGGTAGCTTCAGCTCGCAGGTACGGCTTTTTGGCTGCCTGAACACTTCGCCAAGCAGTGAGGACAATACCGAAAAATCATCCGGGGCAACATATTGACCAAATTTGCTTCCGATTAAACGTGACCGCTCAATGCCAAGCAGCTTTGTTGCGGTCAGATTAGCCTGGAGTATTGTGCCGTTCTCGGAGAGCGTCAGGTATCCGAGGGGAGCAAAGTCATAGAGTTCGGTGTAGCACTCCAGACTCTCTTCAAGATCGGCTCTCGTTTGCAGCAGTTCGTTCTGCTGCATTACAAGTTCTATCTGGTGAACGGCAAGTTCATGCACAACCCGCTGCATCTCCCCGTGAGTATGTATAAATTTCGGATATTTACTTCCGTTTGCATCAAGAAGTATTTCAGCCTGCTTTCGTAACTCTGTTAAATGGGCTGAAAGTGCCTTGCTCTTTTTCATTAGCATCACGCTTGTGTATTGAAAAGCCGGATTTATGACCGGAGGAAATTCCGGGTTGACAAAGCACTGATATCCATCCCTTTGCTATCGCTGCCAACTGAAAGATAAAAATGGAATTAGTAATAATATCAACGATGAACAAACATCCATCCGTTGATTCAACAAGTTATGGAAACGGGATGAAAATTCTCATAAACAGGGCGCCCGGGAACAGTTGAGCTGCTTCCCGACGCTTCATCAGCTCACCCCCCTTTCTCTTCCCCTGGAAATCCGATTTTTATGTAGATTGAATCTCTGGTGAATCTCATATTTTTCCTTCGATACCATTTCAATCATCTTCCGAGAGTCTGTCGCTATGCGTAACATGCGAGCCAAAAACCTTTTAATACTTTTACTGCTGACTTTTTCCCTTCCCGGATCAGGATGCAGTCAAAAACAGGAAGCACAAACAGCTCTTCCGGACGTAAAGCCGAAAGTTGTAAGCCTTGCACCGAGCGTCACGGAGATGATTTATGCCATTGGTGCCGGTGATCAGCTTGTTGGTCGCACCAGTGCCTGCGACTGGCCTCCGGCTGCATTAAAAGTCCCGATTATAGGGGCATTCGGCCGCCCCTCCCTTGAACTGCTTGCATCAATTCATCCTGATATGGTTATTGATGTTGATCTTGCCGAAGAGGAGTCCGGTAAAAAGATATCTGCTCTCGGTATTCAACGATCAACCATTACCTGCAAAAACCCGGATGATATCCCTTTCGCCCTCCGGAAACTGGGCAGACTGACCGGTCATATTCAGGAGGCGGACTCTCTTGCCAGGGTCATCACCGATGGACTTGCCCGGTTCCGGAAAAAGGCCGATAGCGCAAAGCATAAAAACTCACTCTATCTTGAAATCTGGGATGATCCGCTCTGGACGGGAGGCAAAGGGAGCTATATCTCATCCCTCATTGCCTATGCCGGGGGAAGAAATATCGGCGACGCCGTCGAGAAGGAGTATTTTGAGATCTCCCAGGAGTGGGTTATCGAGCAAAATCCGGATGTGATTGCCTGCATGTATATGTCAAAAAGCTCATCCGCAGCCGGAGCAGTCATGAATCGTCCAGGGTGGCAGCATATTGCAGCAGTGAAAAACCAGCGGGTCTATGAACGGTTCGACAATAATATATTTCTTCGTCCCGGCCCGAGAGTCGTTGAGGGCATCACGAAGCTTTATACCATAATTAATCAGAACGAAGCGTCATCCCGTTGATTTTTTGGGTCTCACTGCCAGAAACCACGGTTAATTTTTTATCTTTGTGGCTTTAGCGGAACAAAACAGCATGCATGCATGAAGCGCTCCCCACTGGTTATTTTACTTCTCACAGTTATGCTCGATCTGATCGGGTTCGGAATCGTGCTGCCGCTCCTTCCGACCTACTCAAAGGATCTTGGAGCAAATCCTTTCATGATCGGTCTTATTGCTGCGATTTTCTCTATCATGCAGTTTATTTTCTCCCCTCTATGGGGCAAGCTGAGTGACAAAATCGGCCGTCGGCCGGTCATGCTCGTCAGTATATTTATCACTGCGCTCTCCTATCTTGTTTTTTCCCAGGCAGACACGATTGCCCTGCTCATATTTGCCAGAGGTCTCTCCGGAATTGGATCGGCTAACATAGCTGCGGCACAGGCCTACATAACTGACGTGACCGACAGCAAAAGCCGTTCGGGAGCAATGGGGATGATCGGAGCTGCTTTCGGCATAGGGTTTATCATAGGCCCGCTCATCGGAGGTGTACTCAAGCACAACTACGGCATTCAGATGGTCGGGTATGTTGCTGCCGCTCTTATCGCTTTTGATTTCATTCTTGCTGTCTTTCTGCTGCCGGAGTCCAATGCCAATGCAAAAAAACTGAGCTTCAGCCGCTCGAAAAATGAGTATGGTGAATCGGTGAACCGTCAATCCCCTGCTCTGTTCATGGGAGAGAAATTCAGGGAGTATGGTGAAGGGCTAAAGCTGGTTTTCCAATCCCGTCCCCTTGCCCTGCTCATGACAGCCAACTATGTCTACACCTTTGCCATTGTAAACATGCAGGTTGCCTCTATTCTGCTCTGGAAGGAGTATTTCAGGGCCACTGACGAGCAGATCGGTTATATTTTTGCCTACGTAGGGATCTGGTCGGTAGTTGTCCAGGGCGGTCTTATAGGCAAGCTGATTAAAAAACTCGGAGAGCACAAACTCTTTTTGTGGGGCCACCTCTTTACCTTTATCGGGGTCTTTTTTGTTCCGTTCGCTCCCCGCGATTCACTTTTTTCACTTGGCCTCATTATCCTTTTCTTTTTTGCGATCGGCACCTCTCTTGTGTCGCCGATTAATTTTTCCATGATTTCGCTCTACAGCTATAAAGAGCAGCAAGGGCAGATTATGGGATTATCCCAGTCGGTAAACTCTTTTGCCCGTATCATGGGGCCGTTCAGCGGCAGTATTCTCTATGGTATGAATTTTCATGCCCCCTATATTGTTGCAGGAGTTCTGACTCTGCTGGGTACCGTAATTGCAATCAACCTGTTCAATTACAAAATTGAAGCGCTTGAACCCTCTGCCGAATCCTGAAATTCCTGAAAAACTTTTTTGACTACCATATTCAGAGAGGAGCATAACAGATGCAGATAGGTGTTATCGGTGTTGGCAAGCTGGGAGAGTTTCACACAAAACTGCTCACTGAAATCGCACGTGAGCTGCCGGATGTAACGTGTACCGGTATCTTTGATCTCGACCGGAACCGCGCAGATGAAATGGCTGCAAGGTACCATGTTCCCCACTTCAGCTCTCTTGAGGAGCTTGCCGGAAAATGTGACGCCGCCGTCATAGCGACAACGACGAGCTCACATTTTACGATTGCCACCGCACTGCTCAAACAGGGTCTTCATCTTTTTATAGAAAAGCCGATAACCACGACCGTTGAAGAGGCGGACGAGCTGATACGGCTTGAAAGGGAGCACGGGGTACGCATACAAGTGGGCCACATTGAACGGTTCAACCCCGCCCTGCGTGCAGTAGAGTCCTACATCGGACGTCCCATGTACATCCAGGCTGAAAGGCTGAGCGGATTCTCCCGGCGTGTTACCGATGTTTCCGTTGTGCTTGACCTCATGATTCATGACATTGATCTGGTACTCTCCCTTATCCCCTCGGATATCAGGCACATTTCAGCCTCAGGAGTCAGGGTATTCTCCAATGAACTCGACATGGCCACAGCCCGGATAGATTTTATCAACGGAGCAACGGCCAATGTCACGGCAAGTCGGCTTAGCCGGAGCAGAATGCGAAAACTCCGTTTTTTTGGTACCAACCCGAAAAGCTATGCTTCACTTGATCTTACAACCGGAAAGTCTGAAGTATTCCGGCTTGTAAAACCTGAAGAAGCTACATCAAAAAATCCGCTTAAATCATTTGCAGCAAGGAAGATTCTTGAGCAGTTCGGTGAAATTCAGGACGCAATGCAGGGGATGGTGCTTGATTATATCCATCCTGAAATACCAAAAATCAATGCACTGCGTGATGAACTTGAACACTTCATCAATGCCATCAAGAACAATACCCCGATAGCCGTAAGCTCATCCGATGGCAGAAGGGCGATCATGGTTGCCGGCAAAATCACCGCCGAGATTGCTGCCAATGCCGCCTCCTTTGAATGACAGACCATTTTTGCACAGCAGACCAGTAATGACAACACGCGCTCAATTCACACTACCCGAAATACTTTACCGTATCGGCGACATCGCTGACAGCAGCAGCCTGAACTGCTACCTTGTCGGCGGGTATGTCCGGGACCTCCTTATGCAGCGGCCATGCAGCGATATGGATATTATGGTGACCGGTGACCCTGTTCCTTTTGCCGGAACAGTACAACATGAACTCCATGGCCGGAATTTTGTTCTGTTCGAACGGTTTCGTACAGCTCAACTCGAACTCTTTGATCCACAGCATGGCTCATTCAAGGTTGAGCTGGTCGGAGCACGCAAAGAGTCATACAATCCGGATTCACGAAAACCGGTAACGCTTATCGGAACACTTGATGATGATCTCTCCCGTCGTGATTTCACCATTAACGCGCTTGCGATGGTGCTCAACCGGAAAGGGCGCAATGATATTATCGATCATTTCAACGGACTCGATGATCTCAGGTCGGGCATACTGAAAACACCGCTTGATCCCGAGCAGACCTTTTCCGACGATCCGCTGCGCATGATGCGGGCTGCCCGATTTGCCGCACAGCTCGATTTCAAACTTCTTCCTGAAGTGGTAGCCGCCATGAAAAGCATGCATGAGAGGATCCGGATTGTGTCAATCGAGCGGGTCAGCCATGAATTTTTCAAAATCATGCAGGCGTCCCGTCCATCGGTCGGACTGATCATTCTATACGAAACAGGGCTGCTGCATGAAATACTCCCTGATGTTGCCGCCATGGCGGGTATTGAGCAGGTGGATGGAATGGGTCACAAGGATACGCTCTTCCACACCTTTCAGGTGATAGACAATCTTGCAGCACACAGTGATAACCTCTGGCTCAGAGTTGCGGCACTGCTTCACGATATTGCCAAACCTGCTACCAAACGTTTCAGCAAATCTGCCGGATGGAGCTTTCACGGTCATGATGCCGTGGGCGTCAGGATTGTCGGGAAAATATTCCGTCAGATGCGCTGGCCTCTTGATCCGCTTGACTATGTACAGAAAATGGTGCGCCTGCACCACCGTCCTATTCCGCTCTCAAAAGAGGAGATAAGCGACTCGGCCATACGACGGCTTATGTTCGATGCCGGTGAGGATCTGCAGGATCTCATGAATCTCTGCCGGGCTGATGTGACCAGCAAAAATCCGAGAAAGGTTACGCAGATTATGAGCAACTTCAACAATGTGGAGAAAAAAATTGCTGAAGTCGGTGAGAAGGATCTGCTTGCCCGATGGCGCCCCCCCATCAGCGGAGAGGATATCATGGAGACTCTCGGTCTTGGAGAAGGAAGGATTGTCGGCATGATCAAAAAAAAGATGGAAAATGCCGTTATAGACGGCCTTATCCCCTACGATCGAGAGGCAGCACTTGCCTACATAAAAGAGATTTTCAGGGAGCTTTCAGATACCGATAACGCTTCCGGAAGTAAATAACAGCTCTTGTGCCGGGGTGTGGTTTTTCTCTGATCAGCTCATTATATTGCTCGCGTTATCGCCATCCGGTAAAAACAGAGCGTAGTTCCCGGCAAATACGGCAAGCAGTTATGTATTACTCCAAACACACTAAACGAATCCTACCTTGATACCACGTTATTCACCAAAAGAGATCTCGGCAATCTGGACTGAAGAGGCGAAATTTCAGCGCTGGCTGCAGCTTGAAATCGCGGCAGTAGAGGCCCGGATGGAAGCCGGACTTGTGCCTTTTGAGGCCCTTGCGGTCATCCGCGAAAAAGCAACCTTCAACGTCGAAGAGATTCTTGAGATCGAAAAAGAGACCAAGCACGATGTCATTGCCTTTCTGACCAACGTTGCCGGTTATGTCGGGCCGGATTCACGCTATATTCATGAAGGACTCACCTCTTCGGACGTTGTCGATACCTGCCTTGCCATGCAGATGCGCGATGCCGGTAAAATCCTTATTGCTGATATCAAGCTCCTTGTCGAAGTCCTTGCAAAACGGGCGCTGGAGTTTAAATACACCCTTGAGATGGGTCGTACCCATGGTATCCATGCCGAACCGACCACCTTCGGCCTGAAGCTGCTGCTCTGGCACCAGGAGATGCTTCGCAACCTTGAACGGATGGAGAAAGCGGTTGCTACCATCTCCGTCGGCAAGATATCGGGCGCTGTCGGCACCTATCAGCACCTCTCGCCCGACATTGAAGCTGCGGTATGCCGTAAACTCGGTCTCGAACCATCCTCAATCTCCACACAAATTCTCCAGCGTGACCGTCATGCCGAGTATGCCACAACCATGGCGATCATAGCCTCATCCATCGAGAAATTCTCTGTTGAGCTGCGTCACCTTCAGCGCACGGAAGTTCGTGAAGCTGAAGAGTTTTTCAGCAAAGGGCAGAAAGGCAGTTCGGCCATGCCGCACAAGCGGAACCCGATCACCTTCGAGCGCCTTACCGGTATGGCCCGTGTTGTCCGATCGAACTCAATTGCCGCAATGGAGAACGTGGCGCTCTGGCATGAGCGGGATATCTCCCACTCCTCGGTTGAGCGCATCATCATGCCGGACTCTACGACCGCTCTCTGCTACATGCTTCGCACCTTCAGCGATGCGCTCTCTACCCTGCTGGTCTATCCGGAGAGAATGGAGGAGAACTTCAACTCCTCTTACGGCCTGACAACCTCCCAGACACTCCTGCTGGCTCTTACCGCCAAGGGACTGACCCGTGAAGATGCCTACAGGATGGTTCAGCGCAACGCCATGGAGAGCTGGTCAACCAAAGTTCACCTGCGTGAGCTGGTTCTCGGGGATGAGGAGCTGATGAAAAACTTCACCCCTGAAGAGATAGCAGAACTCTTCAGCGCGGATCACATACTTGGAAAACTGAAAACCAGCGTTGATACCATTTTCAAACGCAACGGATTCTGATCACTCTGTCATCACACCTACAAAGCCGCAATGCTTCCCGTTGCGGCTTTGTTGTTATGTTGGTAAAATATGAGTCTTTGTTTCGGGCCTCCCAACTTATGACTCGTTTTCAATTTTGAAGCCGACGGAGATTATCGCAGCGAGATTGTAGTGTTCCAATTCACACCGCACTTCCCGATCGCCCTCATTTTGAACTATTAAGTATTTCTTAACAGTTGCCCCCGGCTCAAGCTCATTATCTGGTTGACAGCCGAAATCGAGACATCATAGAAGGTGGCCATCATCTTCTGGTTCAGCCAGACGTTTTCGTTAGCATAGCGCATTTCCACACTGGCCTCTGAAGTGCCAGAGGCCTTGCAACAAGGTCAGCTATTTGCATGCCGGTTGAGTTGCTTGTTTTCAACACGAAATCAGAAGTCAAAAGCAGATTTTCGGAAACACTCATCTCCAGCGGCTTATGCGCTGATAGATTTCGGCTTCCGGAAGCCGAACATTCAAGAGTCTTTGTTGCTGAAGTTTGTCAACCGCAACTGAAGGAATAAGAATCTGATTCTCGACCAACCGATCAAAAAGCCAGAGCGTGCCATGAACCTCAAGCTGCTCTTGCACAATAACCGTTCGAAGTTTTTTGTCACCAGTGATGATCAGGGCATGTATTCTCCTGGCAGCTACAAGCAATGAGCAATCCTGAAAAGAGAGCCCGTTATAGTTTCTGGAATATTCAACTATGTCAAGCACCTCCTCGGAACTGAAAAATTCAATACCCAGCAAACCCTCATCAACGTAGTGCTGCAGCACCCTTCTCTGCTCAACAGAAACCTCAACCCAAACCGCGTCGGTTGTACGCATCTCAAAGCTGAGTTCAAAAAGTGCATCTGCCAGATCAAGCTTGACAATGTCAATCAGGATATTGGCATCATGAATGGCAACAATCACCGGACTCTATTGGATTTAAACAAACGTGATGTCCATGCTCATCTCTTCATAGGATTTCCCTGCCAGCTCGGCTGCTTTGCTCATCGTAATAACTTCCTCGGAGAGTGCCCGGTCAAGCAGTTGTCGGAAACGCGCAGGCTCTTCTTTCGATTTGTATTCATCCGGCTCACTAACTCTGAAAGCAGACCAGGTTATGCAAAAGTTTCTGTAGGTCGAATCCGGAATAACACCGAGGCTTTTTGCCCTTGCCATGATAGCCTGTACTGAGATTCCGAAGTACTCCTTCATCTCGATGAGTTCTCTTTGGGTAAAATGGGTGCGCTTGCCTCCAAAAGCCCGTATGAATGACTCTTTGGGAAACAGTACAGCTCCGGCAAACGAATGTGCAAGCTTCTCATTGTCTTTTTCACTGCCAGCCTGAAAATCAAGCAGAAGATGAGCAAGTTCATGCAAAACCGTAAATCTGCGGCGAACAATGTCTCTTCCCTTGTTGAAAACCACAAGAGGAATAGAACCGCTCCATGCTGAAAGACCATCAAAAGCATCATGAGTATCAAGCATGACTACCTTGACATTATAGCTTTCAAGCATCTCCACAACATCTGGCAGCGGGTCAAAACCAAGACGCCAGGCATTACGGAGCCCGTCAGCAAGTTCATCAATCTGATCGGGAGATGAAACCCTCACGCCCTTGAAAGGATTGATAAATGATGAATCAATACCAAGAAAGGATTCCAGTTCAAGATACCGTTCAAGTATGTCGCTGCTCTTCGCCTTTATCCGTGCCTTCTCCTTCTCAGGCAAAGCATTATGTTTTCTGAACTCAATTGACTGCAAAGAAAGTGCTGGCCTGAAGAAATAATCAGGCTTTACCTCAAGAGCTGAGGCAAGTGAAAGAAGAATACCGCTTTCCGGCAGCATTCTCCCCTGCTCATATTTGTTTATCGCCTGCCGGGAGACCGGTTTGTCCATTCTGTCCGCCAGCTCCTGCAGTGACATGCCGGACATCTTGCGTGCCGACTTAAGGCGCTCTCCAAAATGGTGCTGCATGTGTGGGGTTGGTTATTAGCTTGTCGTATTGGTTGACATAAATATACTTTATATATCTTTTGTCAACAAGCAATATGGAAACGAAGTTCCCGAAAGCAGGGATAACTTTATGTATCAGAAAATCATCAAGACGATTCTGCTGGTTTGTTGTCAGTCAGGTCGGAGAGGAGGTAGTTGACGCTGTCCCGGAAGTGCATTGTCCGATAATGTAACCAGCTCAATTCGCGACACAGCGTGTCACAAATTGGAAAAGCCTTGGAAAATAACCGCCCATGCCGTTGAGAAGCCTCATCGATGTATGGCGCAGGAGTCATTTGCTCTCCGTCATGGTTTTCAGAAGATCGAATCCTCTCTCGGTAAGCCGATAGCACTGATTTTTACTGCGCGGCCTCTCCGGAAAGGTCATTTCAATAAAACCGGCAGCAAGCAGTTTTTCCTGACTCCGCTTGAAGTTTCCGCTTCTTGAGGAGTAACCGGCAGCCAGACGTAGTTCTGCTGCCGATTGTGGACCAACCCGGCACCTGTCAAGAATCATTTTTTCGATATCAGTCAAATCATCATAGGCCTCATGGGCCTCGTCATGAGGGGTAACATGAGGGATTTGGTCTGGCTGTCCGTTTTCTATCGTAACACCGGAACGGGGAAAGGTAACGCTAAACCAGTGCTCCGAAACCTCAATCAAGGGTTCTGCAACACCATACTCCCGGCATAAATTCCGGATACGCCGGATTCCTGAGCCGATATGCTCTACCACGACATCACCCAATTCGGAGAGGAGTAAGTTGTGGTAGTCGAGAACGACCCCTCGTTGGGATCCAATGAATCTCACTTATTTTTTAAACGCCTGAGCACTAAGCTGTGTGCCACAGTACCTAGCCCAAAGCATCATACTTAATTCCCTCAATTCCCAGCTTATATCCAACTGCTGCATTTTTTCAATGAAATCCTGATATGTGATGACCTTGAATTTTTTGTCTCCATTTTTCAGCATCCCCTGAAATTCAGCTCCGGTCCGCAACGCACTCTTGTCCTCTTTGTGACAGAAAAGACCGGTATACACAAATTGCTTGCCTCCATCCTGAACAAGTGCCTCCGCGATAAGTTGATTACGGAAAAGCTGATTGAACTTTGCCGTAATCAACTCTTTATACTCTGCGATAAAAGTACTCTCACGGCCTTTTGAAAAATACTCTTGTATTCAGGCTTCGTGTACACCATTGAAGAAAACGTATCTGTATATTTGCATTCGAGGCCTACAAGCCCATTCTGGCTGCCAATCATCACATCAAAAGCCACGTCGAACGCTGAATTGTCATTCATAAAGTTTTCTTCGGGAGCGTATTCAAACATAACATTTCTGACTTCAGTCAACTCAGGCCAGAATTGCTGTAAAACTTTCAAAGCAAGATCTTTATCTGCTTTTAACTCCCC
>NZ_MPJE01000045.1:0-71109 GCF_001975465.1 Chlorobium sp. KB01 | reverse complement strand
ACTCCGGTTTCTGCGCTCCGTCCGCCTTGTTCCCGGGCTTCTCACGACAATTAATAGAGGTGCCCTTTAGCAAATATTTACCGCTGCACTTCGTGTTTTTCGGGTGATATGCAGCGGAACGTGAACTGAACAGGGGAGAGTGAGAATGCAGCGATACCTGATGATGTCGATTGTGCTTTTCTTCATGCATGCAGGGGCACTGCATGCGGCGGAATACCAGAATGTAGAGGTGAAAAAGCTTCTTACCGCCACCAAAACGACAACCGGCGGTGAGAAGATCAGATACCTCAAAAGCAAAAACCCCGAGGTTACCGCCCTCACGGTACGCATCCCTTCCGGAGGTTCAACCGGATGGCACAAGCACCCGGTCCCGGTTTACGCCTATGTGCTCGAAGGGAGGCTTACGGTTGCATTAAAAGACGGCAGATCCTTTACCTTCAACAAGGGAGATGCACTTGTTGAAGTGGTCAATACCTTTCACAACGGCACCAACTCCGGCCCTGAACCGGTCACCCTTGCCGTATTCTATACCGGTGCAGCGGGCCTGCAGAACGTAATCAAGGAGGAGCCTGCCGCCGCTCCGGCAACCCCATAACGCGGCAAGCGTTGCCCTTGAAGATGAACCCGCCCGGCGAAATCAACTACGCTCGGTACTCACTCCTCATACACCACAGGATCCGGTGAGTCGATCATGGGATTGAGACGAACCGCCAGAGAGAAAAGATAGGGGTGATCCTCCTTGAGATGCTGCATATAGAGGATCCACTCACGGATCAGATGAACGAAAACCCGCTTAATGTCCCCGTTGAGGTACTCTCTGTCGCTCGGTTGCATCGCTGATTAGCAGATTAGGGGACGTAAGTGACAGAGGTAAATAATAAATCATTTCCTATCTTCGTGGAAAGGAGCATTCATTGGCAGTCGTTTTGAGTGAACCCGTGAAGGAGAGTTACCCATGCCAAGAGGAGCGAGACTGGATGCGCCGGGATCGTTGCATCATGTGATGGTTCGCGGAATTGAGCGGACGGCTATTGTATTTGATGAACAAGACCGACAGGATCTATTATACCGGATTGGCAAAGCAGCAGAAAAAACAGGAACAGTGATATATGCCTGGTCGCTGATGACCAATCATGCGCATCTGTTGCTCAGAAGCGGATCGTCGGGTTTACCGACTTTCATGCGAAAGGTGCTGACGGGGTATTCGGTATCGTTTAACAAGAGGCATCATCGTACGGGGCATCTGTTCCAGAATCGATACAAGTCGATACTCTGTGAAGAAGAGCCCTATTTCGTCAAACTGGTGAGTTATATTCATCTGAACCCCTTGCGAGCCGGATTGGTCCATTCACTGGAAGAGCTGGATCGGTATCCGTGGAGCGGCCATAAGTCGCTTATGGGATTGACCAAATATCCCTGGCAGGAGACGGAGTATGTTTTGCAACAGTTTGGCAGTGCAGCAGGAAAGGCGCGGAAGCTCTATCTTGAGTTTGTTCGGGACCAAATCCAGCTTGGTCGTCAGCCGGAGTTAACGGGGGGGGGCTTGGTGCGTTCTGCAGGCGGTTGGTCTGAAGTGCTGTCGATGAGAAAACGGGGAGAGCGCCGGTTCAGCGACGAGCGGATACTGGGCAGCGGATCGTTTGTCGAAGAGGTGCTCGGAGAGGTGGGTGATGAACAAAAGGAGATGATGCCGGTGAGGATGAGGCAGGCAGATGCTCATGAGTTGATCGAACAGCAGTGTAAAGCAAGTGGACTGTCGATCGATGCCCTGCAGGGAGGGAGTCGAAGCAGAGAGTATTCTATGTTGCGAAGGGAGCTTTCGAGGAACCTGATTATCGAATTCGGATTGTCGCATGCAGATGTAGCACGAATGCTGGGGATTTCAAGGGCAGGCGTGAGTCAGATGTTGCTACGCTGACGAGCCGGGTTTTGGGCCAAATTTCGTTGTTCTTTTGATTTGTTACCTCCGTCACTTACGTCCCCTAAACTAATAAGAATAGATAAAAAATGTGCAATGGAGCGAAAACTGGCGGAGAGTGTTGTGGTGCTTGATTTCGAGACAACGGGCCTCTCGCCGGAGTATGGTGACCGGGCTATCGAGATCGGTGCGGTGCTGCTTGAAGAGGGGGAGATTGTCGGGCGTTTTCAGAAGCTGATGAATCCCGGTTTCCGGATAAGCCGGTTTATCGAAGGCTATACCGGTATCACCAATGCAATGCTCAAAGGCCAGTCCTGTTGTGAAGAGGTGATGGCCGAGTTTTCAGAGTTCATAGCCGGACGGAATATCGTTGCACACAATGCCTCATTTGACCGCAGGTTTCTTGATTTCGAGCTCAAGCGGGCGAAACGTGCCTATGAAGGCTCCTGCTGCTGCTCTCTGCTTGTCTCAAGAAGGATTTATCAGGACTCTCCGAACCACCGCTTGCAGACGCTGGTGACGCATGCGGGAATCACGCAGACCGGCGTGTTTCACCGCGCACTGGCAGATGCCGAGATGACCGCACAATTGTGGCTCTCCATGATCGAGCGGATTCGGCGGCTATACGGCATGCCGACAGTTTTCTTCGACCAGCTCTGTGAACTCTCAAGGGTTGATAAACTCTATACACACCGGTATCTTGCCAGCCTGGCTTCTGCGAAAACAGAAGAGGAGGGCGGGGATGTTCGCTCCTGACTGGCTGCTTGACAGAGCCATCACCCTGATCGAGCGGACACACCGGGTGGAACACCTGAAGAGCGATGAGCTGGCGGCTATGCTTGGCGGAGAAGATCCGCCGTTACTGTTTGACACCCGCACCGCAGAGGAGTATGAAATGAGTCATATTGCGGGCGCTCTCCGTCTTGATCAGGATATCTCTCTGGAAGAGTTCGAGGCTCGCTTTGCCCCCCTTGTATCTGGGCGCGACCTTATCGTTTACTGTTCGGTCGGCCAGCGCAGTTCGGATCTGCTCGAACGGGTGGAGAGTGCTTGCGCCAAGGCGGGGGCCGGGAACTGGCGCAACCTCAGCGGTGGCATCTTTCGCTGGTATAACGAGGGCCGTCCGGTCGTCAATGCAGGCGGTGTGACGGATGATATCCACCGCTACGATGCGATCTGGGGCATGATGGTTGAGCGCCGCCGGTAGCCTTGCTACGCACGGAACGGTCTTTGGAGGAGGGAGTAGAGCTGCTGATTCCGGGAGTCGCTTTCACCGTCAAGTCCGATTTTAAGATTGTCGAGATTCTCTTTCACAAGGAAGCTGCCGAACAGACGGTCCCAGAGCGAGAGCATGCTGCCGTAATTGGTGTTGTGTTCACTCATGAGCTTCGAGTGATGCAGGCGGTGCATCATGGGGGAGGGGATGATGAGCCGGGCCAGACGATCCAGTGCGGGCGGAATGGCGATGTTGCTGTGGTGGAACTCAATGACCGGTGTCATGAGGAGTGAGTAGAGCAGCAGGTGTTCGATACCCGCCCCCATCAGCATGAAGAGGGGGAGGCGCAACAGCTCCGAGAAGAGGATCTCCATCCAGTGGAAGCGCCAGCTTGAGGTGACATCGAGGGTGGTATCGCTGTGGTGTACGGAGTGGAAGCGCCAGAGCACGCTTGTTTCATGGTTAAGACGATGCCAGAGGTACATCCAGAGGTCGATAAGCAGGATGATCAGGATCGCTTCGGGAGCGGGCGGGAGGTTCAGCATCCCGATTCCCGGCCAGAGGCTTTTCGACCACTCCAGCATGAACGCCATGAGGATGCCCGAAGGGAGCAGGATCAAGAGGTTCAGGGCGGCCAGTGAAAGGTTGAGCCTGGCATGGAGGCCTCGCTTCTGCACAGAGGAGAAGAAGGGCTTAAACCCTTCGATGATCCAGAAGAGCACTCCGCAGGCAATGGTGGAGCCGTAAGAGAGTATGCGGAGGTCGGATAAGGAAAAGAGTTCTCCCATGCTGTTCATGATTGAAATAAGGGCACCTCTATTTATTTGTGACGAAACCCGATGACTGCGTTGGGCGGTGCTCGAAATCCTCATGTACTCCTTGTAGATTCCGGTTACTGCGCTCCATTCACCCGCTCACTCAAATCGCTCTTGACGATTTATCGTGATTCCCGACGATTATCCCCCATCCAGGAGGAGCACGTGAGGTGGTTGGTGCCGGCTTGAAGGTCAGCCTGCTTCTGCACTCTTTTTTGCCGGACGCTCGTACTTGAAGATGCAGACCGGGCTGCCGTATGCCTGACGGCTGAGAATCTCTCCCTCCATTTCCGGGAAAGCCCTGCGGGTCGCCTCCATATCAAGCTCGCAGATCACATGGCAGGGTATATCAAACCCGAACTCATTGCCTGCTTCCAGGTAGGGGCAGACCTTCTGTATTTCAAGGGCGGCATCGATATCACGGTTTGAGATGTCCACGGCCACCATATCCATGCCGATTGCATTGAAGATGGGGATGGACTTCCGGAACCCTTCGATGAGGGTCGGCAGTGCAAGCAGCGGTCCCATGCGCTCCTTCTGCAGCTCGGGGAACCCTTCGAGCATCGTCTCCCATGCCATCTCCTCTCCGAACTCATTGCTGAGCTCCCTGAATCTCGCAAACTTCTTTCTGGCGGATTCAAGTAACTCCGTGTTAGCGTTCTTACTCATGGATCTTCTCCTTGATTAACGTTCATAGCGTGCACTATTGCAAAGAGCCCTGTATAATTAATGTACGGGGTGCAGGGCGTATGTTCAAATATCAGGGAGCCTCATCCGGGAGCGGAGCTAAAAAGCCTTGCGTATAATCGCAGAATTTGCTGATCTTCAAGATAGAGGAGAGGTATTTTCAACCTTCACAACCGAGGAGCGGAGATGAGTGAACAGGTTCCCGAAATCTTTACGAAAAAAGTCGAAAGGCTGCTTATGCATGGAGAGCTTGAAGCGCGTATCCTGAAGTTTCTCGCATCCCGGCGTCTCTGTGTGCTTTCGACCAGCCGTGACAATGAGCCGCGTTCAACACCCATTCTCTTCCGCTCGAAGGGGTTCACCCTCTACATGGCCGGCGAACCGGGCCTCAAACTCGGCAACATCATGCAAAACCCGGATGTCAGCGTTGGTATCTTCGACCCGAAAGCGGAGTTCTCCGATGAGATAGAGGATATCACCGGCCTGCAGATAAGCGGCCATGCAAGGCTGATCAGCAGGGAGGATGCGGGTTTCAATGAGGCGTTCAAACTTTTTGGTCGTCCCCAGGCGTGGGCTGAGCACTGGTTCGGCAAGATGATTGAGGTGATACCCGACCGTATAGAGATCCTCTCCATGGGACTCAAACTTGAGGGGTATGCCGCAAGGCAGATATGGAGTGCAGCCGGGGAGAAAAAATGAGAGCCAATAGAGTGTCAGCGGCCTTTACCACCAGCCGCGTAGAGGAGACGCGGGATTTTTATCTCCGATATTTCGGGGCAAGAGTTACCTTTGATTGTGGCTGGTATATAAACCTTGAGTTCGGTACACCGGTCTCAACCCTGCAGTTCATGGCGCCCTTGAAGCCGGAGCACGAGCTGAGCAGTGGTGCGGGACTTATCTACAACTTTATGGTGGATGACGTTGATGAGGAGCACTTGCGTCTGACACAGGCAGGGCTGCATGTGGTTGTTCCGCTCGAAGACCATCCCTGGGGTGATCGGGGTTTTGTTGTCAAGGATCCCAACGGCATCTCCCTCTATATCTATTCTGATCGTGAACCTGACGAGGAGTTCAGGAAATACTTTATATAAGGGTGAGCTGACCGGCTCATTCATTCGTGAATGAAGAAAAGTTTTTGTAACCAACATTGCAGGGAAAATGGAAACAACGTATGAGGTGGGTGGCGATTTTTTTCGTGAAAAGATTATCGCCGCAATGTTTTATGGATTCCGTGCCATCAAAAATCCCGTATCCGTAACGGTTCATCCTGAACTGATGAAGCGGATACGGGACGATTTCAGCAAGAAGGTGACCGCGCCAAAATGTGTTGGCGGAGTGGAGCTGTTTTTCGGACTGCCGGTAATTGAGGATCCGTCAAAAGCAACTGATTATATCGCCGTAGAGTAAGGCCACTAAGAGAGCTCACCCTTCCCTCCGGATCACAAGCTTTTCGATTGCTCTCACGGCTTCATCCCGCAAGTTCCTTTTCCATTACTCAAACTCACGGTTTAACATCCTGGGCGACCCGCATCCGCATGATTCTGGTGGGATTGGAGACCATGCCATTGTTGAATTGTGAACCGGCCCTGACCTTGTCGACAAACTCCATTCCTGATACAACCTGCCCCCAGATTGTGTACTGCCCGTCGAGGAAGGGTGCCGGTGCAAAGCAGATGAAAAACTGGCTGTCGCCGCTGTTCGGATCAGAAGCGCGGGCCATTGAGACGGTGCCACGGATATGCTGCTGTCGAGAAAATTCCGCTTTAAGCTGCTGTCCGGAACCGCCTGAACCGTCGCCCTGCGGGTCACCGGTCTGGGCCATAAATCCGGGAATAACGCGGTGGAAGGAGAGCCCGTCATAAAACCCTTTACGGGTCAGCTCCTTGATGCGCGCTACATGGCGGGGGGCGAGATCGGGAAGCAATCGGATGACAACCCGGCCGGCGGGAAGGTCAAGGTAGATGGTGTTTGCGCGATCCAGTGCCGGTGCACCGTAAACGGAGAGAGGGAGCAGGGTGGCAAGAAGCCCGAACATGAGGGAAAGGGTTCGCAATGGTCTGTTCATGATGGGCAGTGGTTAGTTTTGGCTGCGTATGTTTTTGAATAATAGCATGAATGCTGAGAGAAGCAAAGTAAAATTGCAAGTGTACGGTTGATGATCGGTGAGCGGAGCATTGCGGGGTGGTCTGTTGAGAAGAGCTCGGCATGAGATTCTCCGATCTCATTTTTGTAACTTGCATGTACAGTGCAGTTTCCGGCTGAACGGCTAAACAGGGAGGAGATGATGACTATAATCAATTTCAGCGCTTTCAGGAAGTATACACTACCGGTTCTTTTTTCACTCATGCTGCTTGGCGGAACTCCCTCTGCCGCGTCACCACACACAGCTGCACCTTCGGGTGAAAAACTGCTTGACATGACCTATCCGTTTGACGAAAACACCATCTACTGGCCGACCGCCGAGCCCTTCAGGCTGACCAAACTGGAGTGGAAGGTTACTCCGGGCGGGTGGTGGTATGCCTCCAATAACTATGGAGCTGCCGAACACGGCGGCACCCATGTTGATGCCCCCGTACATTTTGCGGAAAAAGGCCGGACCATTGACCGTATTGCGATCGACGAATGGATCGGACCTGCGGTTAAAATTGATGTTGCTGCCGCATGTATGAAGAACAGAGCTTACCGCCTGACGGTAAACGATGTTTTGCAATGGGAGGCCAAACATGGCCGCCTGCCGGAGCATGTATGGGTACTCATGTACACCGGCATTGATACGAAATACTATCCCGACCGGAAACTGGTGCTTGGAACCCTGAAAACAGGAGCCTCGGCTCTTTCGGAACTGAGCTTTCCGGGCTTTTCGCCCGAGGTCGCTACCTTTCTTGTGAAAGAGCGGAATATCAAGGGAATAGGACTCGATACACCGAGCATTGATCCCGGCGACTCAAAGGAGTTTAAGGTGCATCGTATCTGTTTTGCGGCCGATAAACTCGCGATTGAAAATATTGCCGCCCTTGACAGACTGCCCGAAAAGGGGGCAATGCTCTATGTTATGCCGATGCTGATAAAGGATGGTACCGGCTCACCAGCCAGAATTTTTGCACTATTGCCGTAAAAGGGGAATAACCGGAGATCTTGACTATGTCATTTATTCACAGGGAGTCACATCGCTCGGATAGAATCGGCTGGCTTCGCGCTGCAGTGCTTGGAGCAAATGACGGCACCATCTCGACAGCAAGTCTCTTGATAGGCGTAACTGCTGCGGGATCTTCCGAGCAGAGTATTTTGCTGACAGGGGTAGCGGGTCTTGTCGCCGGAGCCATGTCGATGGCAGCGGGGGAGTATGTATCGGTGCAGTCCCAGGCCGACACCGAGGATGCTGATATTGCGCGCGAAAAGCGTGAGCTGGCGGAGGATCCGGAGCATGAACTGGAGGAGCTGACCGCTATCTATGTGAGTCGCGGACTTGAAGAGCCGCTGGCACTGCGCGTGGCGGTGAGCCTGATGCAGAAGGATGCTCTCGGAGCACATGCCCGTGATGAGCTCGGCATTACCGATACCCTGCGGGCACGGCCGATCCAGGCGGCTCTCTCCTCCGCACTCTCGTTTGTCGCCGGTGCGGTCATACCCATCGGAGCAGCTCTGCTTGCCCCGGCACCGTATATCGCCGAAGTGACCTCCGCAACCGCGCTGGTATCCCTGCTTTTTCTTGGTGGAATGGCAGCCTGGGCAGGCGGGGCATCGCTTCTGAAAGGAGCACTCCGTGTTGCCTTCTGGGGGGCACTTGCCATGGGGTTGACGGCGGGGGTGGGGAGGATTTTCGGAGCGGTCGTGTAGTTCATCGATACCTCAGTTGCGCGCTTCCATTGCTTCGTTTGTCCTGTGCTCAAAATCCTCATGTACGCTTTGTGAGCTCCGGTTTCTGCGCTGCCTTGCACGCAAATCGCTCATGACGATGTATAGCGTAGCACGTCATTATCGGGCTGCCTTTTTTGCCAATTTTATCGCGAGGTAAATTATTCGGCGCTCTTCTCTGTTTAGAATGCTGAGAGCATATACCATATACTTCATTGAACCAGACTGCAATGCTATGGCCCGATCAAAAGAGGAGTGGATTGAACTGCTTGAACACCGGCTTCCGCCGCTCGACAGGATTGCGGATCGCAACCGTGCCATCACCGCGCACTATGCCCGCTGGTATCTTGAGAAGCCAGAGCTCTTCAAGTGGAGCGGCATGGCGGCCTTTGCCTCGCGGCAGGTGGGTGTGGCGCTTGGGGTTTGCGAGCTGCTTCATGCTCCGGAGCACAGAGAGAGCACCGATGAGCAACAAGGAGGCCTCTCCTCATTTGATGCGGGTAAACTGTTGCAGAACAGCTTGAATAACCTGCTTTTTATTCCATCCTTCATGCATTCGGTTGCCGCTCAGCAGTTTTTTCTTGCAGACCTTGATCAGCTGCGGCTCGGTAACAACAATATTTTTGCCGATATCGGATGGGCCCATGCGCTTTTTCTCGAAAGCGGATTTGGTGCCGTGGAAAAATGCTGCGGCCCGAAGGAGCAGGAGTTTCTCTTTGAGGGTTTCAGGCGGATAGATGAGGGGAATCAGCTGATTGGTCGTGGAGTTGACGAGGAGCGGGCACGCGCACTCATATGGGAGGGCAATGTGCTTTTGCTGCGCCATGAACAGATCTCGACATTGCAGCCGATTTTTGATGCTATCAGCCAGCAGGGGAGGATTCTAATCTCCTTCGGCAGCGAGCTTGATTTTTCCGGAGGAGTCAGAGCCTCATTTTCAACCTACTCGGGTTATTTTGAAACCCTGACCGGCATGAAAAGTGTTACCGATTCCCGCCATCGCTGGCAGTGGATCGAGCATGATGTGCTTCCGGCATGGAAGCGCATGGAGTGCACCTTCTGCGAAGGTTCACCCCTGAAAAGGGAGCTTGAGGTGTTCGCAGCGATGCCTTGAGTTACCGTTTCTTTCCAACCGGGGCGAGGTAGATGGTGAACTCCTCCTCTCCGTCAATATGCAGCAGCCGGTCCATTCCCTCCTGGTCGTAGGCTGCAATGGCGCAGGTGCCTGCGTTTATTGCCTCGCAGGCCAGGTAGAGGTTCTGGCAGACGTGACCGGCGTCAAGGGCGATCACTTTGTGGGCGGCCAGACCGTATCGCCACTCCATGCGATAGGGGATTACTGTCCAGATGAAGGTGACGGCGGCATCTCCGGGGAATGGCTGGCCGAGCGCAGCTCTCGTTACCCTCTCTTCCAGGTGTTCAACCTGCTGTTCCAGGATGAGCTGGTGTTCAACAGGCTGGTAGCGGTAGATCCCTTTTTCAAGACCGGTGACGTTCAATATGCAGAGCAGGGTTTCAAAAGCGTGGCGGCATCCTGCTGAGGGTACTGTTCTCAGGGCGTGGCCAGCATCGAGTTTGAACTTTATTCCCTGGGTAGCCCAAAGCAGGAAGGAGAGTTCCTCAAGGCAGAGGGGGAGATCGCTGTAGGTGCGGCAGCTTTCACGGCGCCCGATAGCGGTTTTGAGGTCGATATTGCCGATATCCTTCAGGCTTCCGATTTTCGGAAGCTCTATGGGATGAACATCCTGCCCGCAGGGTTTTTCAATTGGCGGGGGTGGAATCCGGCGGTTCTGGTCGGTTTGGGAGAAGTCGACCTGCTGACGGATAGTGTCTTTGAGGAACGATCGGGCTGCTTCAAGGATCTCTTGCTTCATAAAGGGGGGTCTTTGTACGGTTTATCCTTCTCTTCAAAGAGTACCTTCCAAAGCGGACAAAGGTTCCCGTGCTTCGGCCGATTTCAGAATAGATTGAAGCGGGCTCAAGGGGATGCAGAAGGGGTGGGTTTCAGTGCATAAGAGAGCGTGCAGCACGATATGAACTATGCGCTATGCGCCGCGAAAAAGACAAACGCCCTGAACCGTGAGGATAAGGGCGCTTGGCTGGTATCGTGAATGTGCTTACTTTTTCGGTGTGATGGCCGAAGAGATGCCGTTTGCTACATTCTGGACAAGCTGCAGGGCAGTGTTGGCCGTGTTTGTGACGATGTTGACACAAAGCTCTGTGCATGACTGGACGACCGTCGATGCAGAAGATACGCTGCTGGTCAGGGTGTCAGCAAGACTCTGTACCAGAGCGCCGAATGCATTGAAGAGGTCGGAAAAGACGCCGCCATTTTCGTTTGCCATAGTTGAAGGGTTGTTTATGTTTATGAGGTGAGTTGTACCGGTAAAAAAAAATTGGTGTAAAACCGCCGGCAGCTTCCTGAAAAAAAGTGCCTTGCAGCCATCAGGGTAAATATAGTATAAATGATCTTCCGGTCTGCAAGGGTTGTGTTGTTTTGGCGGCGAAAAGTCCGTTTATTTATTCACTGATTATTGCCCGGAGTACTTTTTTTCTGCCGATTATTGATCGTGCAATGGAGGTTTAGGGGAATAGCTGAAGCTTTATCGATAGGTTGTTCACCGGTAAAGCGGGCATACAGGGGTATGCGGTAAGGGTAATGAGAGGGGGCGTTACCGATTGATTCAACAAACAGGGAGAAGGGGCATGATCACAATTCTGAATCGGGTTGACATTCTCTTTGACAGCCTGGAGCACTTCTGGGAGCACAAACGCACCGAACGGGCAGCGGCCAACCTCCTGATTATAACGTTTCTCGGAGCACTTCTTCTGATCGAGTTTCGCCGTCAGGGATGGCTTCCGGATGCCCTGGCCTCAGTTATGCCCACAAGCCACTATTATGCCATCAATATTGCCTTTTCCATGCTGCTTGCCATTGAAGTACTTGCCCTGGTATTCAGCCTTGCGAACTCGGTTTCGGATTCGGTCGGCAAACAGTTCGAGATTCTTTCGCTGATTCTGCTGCGGCACTCGTTCAAGGAGATCATCTACTTTAAAGAGCCGCTTATCTGGGCAGAGGCCCCGGAGCCGGTAATGCATATCCTCTCCTATGCCGGCGGCGCGCTTTTGCTCTTTCTCCTGCTCGGACTCTATTACAAACTCCAGAAACACCGCGTATTGAATCAAAGCATCGCCGTTACAACCGAGTTTATCTCATCAAAAAAATTAGTATCCCTGCTGCTTCTCTGTATTTTCAGCGGAATGGGTATTGCCGATGCGCTCCTTTATCTGGGCGGGGAGCCTGTATTTGATTTTTTTGCACTCTTCTATACGATTCTTGTTTTCAGCGATGTGCTGCTGGTACTGGTTTCGCTCCGCTACAGTTCAAACTATCAGATTGTATTTCGTAACTCCGGGTTTGCCGTGGCCACGGTGGTTGTGCGGCTTGCACTTACCGCTCCGCCCTACATTGCTGTGCTTCTCGGTGTCGGAGCAATGCTTTTTGCCATCGGCATCACCTTTGCCTACAACAGATTTGAAAAAATCAATACACACGCAGAGCTGTCATGAGTTTCTTGCTCTTGTGGAGTGCTCAACAACAAAAGGAAGGCCGTCCGTTGCGTTAACGGACGGCCTTGTGCAGATAGTGGAAATGGTGTGTTTCAGAACCTTGCAGGATGGATCACTTGATATCGAGGAAAAATCCGATCAGCTTCCATGAAATGCCTTCATAGATATACTTGGACTCAAATGAGACTACACTTGGTTTTGTCGGGTAGTGGCCTTTGATGATAAGAACTCCGTCCTGATTGATTGATGCCTCCTGGTCAAGGATCGGCACAAGGGGATCAAGCACGGTCAGGTCGATATCGGCTTTGATTATCGGAGCATAGCCTTCGTTCAGCTTTTCCGTCGTGAACTGCGATTGCCACATGTTTGAGATGGTGGTTCTGAAGTGTCCCATGTTTTTGCTCTTTATCGAGAGCGCAAAGTCATGCATGGACTGTCTGGCGAGGGCTATTTGCTCAGCTTTGCCGGGAACGGTTGTCGCCGATTTTTTCGGCGTGGTTCCTGCCGAGGCTTCTGAAGATTCAGATGGTTGAAGACCGGCGGTCGGTTTTTGCATGGCATAAATCTTCCACTCGTCATTCTCCTTGATGAACATCAGCTTGATGGGGATGTTGCCGCCTGTTTCAGTGGTAATGGTGCCGTTGAGTTCACCCCTTCCGCCGTTTATGCTGCTCTCGGCCCATTTAGCCTCCTTAAAGTTCAGGAGGGCACTTCTTGACAGAAACTCTTTCAGGGCCTCTTCATTGGTACTTGCCTTGAACTCCTCGGAGAGATAGGTTCGGGCCTTGGTCATATCCTGCTGTTTCACGGACCCGAAAAAGTCATCGGCCGTTGACCTCATTCCCGAAGTGGCAAACATCACTACAGCGAGAAGAAGGACAATCACCGCGGCAATGCCGGTGAGAATTTTCCATCCTTTTTTCATAATTCCTCCATGAATGTTTGGTAAAACAGGATAAACGATGATTTGTCTATGACATATATATTAGATAGTTACGACATATATATTTATTGATCAAGGTTCTACTGACACAAGGCGAGAAGGGGCTGACTTATGGGGGAATGATTGATCCAATATTCCGGTGGCAATAGATTTTAGGCCGTAAATGGTTATTTTACAGAATATTGATTATTGATTTTAATGTAAAAACGTAAAAAAATGAGTCACAGTATAAATCTTCATGAAGATCCGAGATTTGCCACCGTAGCAGCCGATCTGGAGCGCATACGACAGGAGATTATCGCAAAGGGGAAGCTGCTTCCGTTGACGGGTTCGAAGGATGGTGACGTGGTCATCCTCTTTGACTCCTATGGTGAGGGCAAGGAAGCCGAGCCGAGTATTCTCATCGAGGTTACTTCACCCGAAGAGTTTAACGGGGCTGAAACACTCCTTGATGAATTTGAGGACTATGTGATTGATGCACTTGAAGTTGCTTCCCGTGAGTGGTCACAGGAGGTGACGGAGTTGCTGGGTGATGACCGGCCGGTAATCCTGCTTATTAACGGCGAAGAGGTATAGGATCACCGTTATGGCTGTCATGACCGAGTTTATCGATCTGATTGTACCTGTTGCAATCATTGAAGAGAAGTATCCCGGAGGGTGGGAACAATGCCTCATCGATCACAAGAGAGCGATCGGCGGCAGGGTCTGGTTTGATGACCATCTGTTTCGTGATGGTGCCATGAACCCCGGTGCGATGGATGCGCTGCTCAAAGCGTGGTGGAAGATGGGGTTTGAGTGTTACACCGAAAAGGATGGCGTACGGCAGTGGAAGGATCTCTGTGTGTATGAAGGGTTGCATGGGGGATTGCAGATACCCTGTGAGTGGCTCGGAGAGGATCCTGCAACCCGCACACTCTATCTGAGGGGAACCCCGCCGGGCGAAATAAAGGGGAGGGACCGGGATCTGTGCGATGAGTGGGAGGCTCCTGTATTTCCGGGATTGTGACTTGCTGGTTTGAGCAGCGGATAATAAGCTGTATTTTGATTGCAAATGAGTTGCGGGGAAGTTCCCTGCATAGAACAAAACAACTCTTTTCGACACGTGAATACTTCATCCCACTCTCAGGCAGTAACTTCAAAACGGGTGTTTGTTGTCGGTGCCACCGGTTATATCGGCAAATTTGTTGTCCGTGAACTGGTATCGAGAGGCTATGAGGTGGTGAGTTTTGCCCGGGAGCGTTCGGGGGTCGGAGCCATGACCAAAGCGGATGAGCTTCGCGTGCAGCTCAAGGGCTCCGAAGTACGGTTCGGTGATGTGAGCAGCCTGGACTCACTCATGCAGAGCGGTATACGGGGCGAGCATTTTGATGTTGTGGTCTCATGCCTGACCTCTCGCAACGGGGGAGTGAAGGATTCATGGAATATCGATTATCAGGCAACCCGCAATGCACTTGATGCAGCCAAAGCTGCCGGATCAGGGCATTTTGTGCTGCTCTCGGCGATCTGTGTCCAGAAGCCGCTGCTCGAGTTCCAGAGAGCCAAGCTGAAGTTCGAGAAGGAGCTTCAGGAGTCCGGTCTGATCTGGTCGATTGTGCGACCGACCGCTTTTTTCAAATCCATTGCCGGTCAGGTTGAAGCGGTAAAAAAAGGAAAACCCTATGTTGTGTTCGGCAACGGCGCATTGACCGCCTGCAAGCCGATCAGCGAGCGGGATCTGGCCCGTTTTATTGCCGACTGCCTTGATGATCCCTCAATGCAGAACAGGATTCTCCCCATCGGCGGACCGGGCAGGGCTATTACTGCAAGGGAGCAGGGCGAACTGCTGTTTGAACTTCTTGCTCTTCCGCCTAAGTTCAAAAACATGCCGATACAGATGTTTGATGTTATCATCCCTGTCTTGACCCTGCTGGCCAGGATTTTTCCGAAACTTGAGGACAAGGCCGAGTTTGCCCGTATCGGCAAATACTACTGTTCGGAGTCCATGCTGGTGCTGAACCCGGTTACCGGCAGGTACGATGCAGAGATCACCCCTTCCTACGGCAGCGATACCCTGCGCGATTTTTACAAGAGGGTACTTCAGGAGGGGCTTGCAGGCCAGGAGCTCGGTGAGCACTCCATGTTCTGAGGATCGCAACACCTTTTCTTTTGCCTGCGGCGGCTCTTTTCATTTCAAACGAATGCCTTATGCTCAAAGCCTTTCTCAAGGAGATGAAAAAGACCCTCTTCCCGCATGCCATTGCTGCCCATTTCAGCAACGGTCTGATTCCCGTTGCCGTGCTATTTCTTCTGCTCTCTCTCTCTTCTGGCGATGTTTATTTTGAGCATACCGTCATTCACCTGCTTGTTATCGTGCTGATGGCCATTCCGGTCTCCTTTTTTTCCGGCATTTATGACTGGAAAACGAAGTACAAGGCGGCAAAAGCGCCCATATTTATAAAAAAAATCCGCCTTTCCATTCTGCTGTTTATACTCTGTGTCACGACAGTTTCTTTCCGTCTGGGCGTGCCCGGGGTGATGCATCAGGAGGGTATGCTGCACTGGCTCTATATTGCACTGCTCTTATCCATGCTGCCGGTGGTGGTGCTGCTCGGTCATTATGGCGGGAAACTCTCGGCAGCACAACGATCGGCAGGCGCCAGAAAATAAGGATCCCCCGTGCGGCTTTACAACACCGAGCCGCACCCTATCATGAGCGGCGGTACTCACAACAGATCTCAAGCGAAGAAACGATGAAAACAGCAGAAAAGATGAACCGGTCGGCACTCAAAAGGATTGCACTCTTTACCTCCGGTGGTGATGCTCCGGGTATGAATGCTGCCATTCGGGCGGTAACGCGAGCCGCCATAGCCGCCAATCTTGAGGTAATCGGCATCCGCCGGGGGTATCAGGGGATGATTGAAGGGGATTTTCAGTCCCTTCATGCCTCGGATGTGAGCGGTATTATTCATCTGGGCGGAACCATGCTTCGAACAGCCCGGAGTAATGACTTCAGAACTCCTGAAGGCCGCAGCAGGGCCTATGAGCAGTTGAAAAATGCTGCTATTGATGCCGTTGTGGTCATCGGCGGCGACGGCTCATTCAGGGGGGCTCAGGAGATGTCACAGGAGTATCCGGTTTCGTTTGTCGGTATTCCTGCCACCATTGACAATGATATGTATGGTACCGATTACACCATCGGTTTTGAGACGGCATTGAACACCGTTGTGGAGGCGGTCGATAAAATAAGGGATACAGCTCGCTCGCATGGCCGGATATTTTTTGTGGAGGTGATGGGTCGGGAGGCCGGACAGCTTGCACTGCACAGCGGAATTGCCTGCGGGGCAGAGGTGATACTGATTCCCGAGTCGAGTGCGGAGGGGGGAGAGCTGCATAATTTTCTGAAACACGGATATAAAAACAAGGAGAGCAGCGGCATTGTCATTGTTGCAGAGGGTGATGAAACCGGTGGCGCCATGAAAATTGCCGAACATGTGCGCCGGGATCATCCTGAGCTGGAAGTTCGGGTTTCCATTCTCGGTCATATACAGCGGGGAGGAAACCCTACAGCTGATGACCGGATCAATGCGACAAGAATGGGTGTTGCGGCTATTGAGGCCCTGCTTGCCGGAGAGAAAAATATCATGATCGGACTGGCAAGGGATAAAATTGTACAGGTACCCTTTAAAACCGCAGTAAAGCTTTGCCACCGAATTGACGAGCAACTGCTTGATATTCAGCGGATTATGAACATTTAACATGCAACGGATGCATGATCAGGCATAGCGTGAGCAAAAAAAACAGCAAAAGCCGGGAAGGTAACCGGCTTTTGCTGTTAAAAAAGAGGCTTGTGAGCGATGAAAAACATGAACCGCGGTTATGCTGATCATGGTTTGGTTGTACCTGTTTTTACCGGTTTTTCATTGACTACGCAGGAGTTGCAGGAAGAAACTTTCAGCAATGTGTAGAGCGGACAAAACCCGGAAAGTGCCGTCACTATCGGCATGAGGCCGATTGCTCCCCACCATGACTGATTGAGTATGCCAATAAAAATAATCGATATACCAATGATGATGCGGATCCCTTTATCATATTTTCCGATGTTTTTGTTCATTGGTTCCCTTTAATAAATGTTGAGTATACGTTATGCTTGTTGAGCATGGTTCTTTGCTGTTAAATTACCATCACTTTATCTTTTTAGCAATCGCTCCGGTGCATATTTATGACAATACCGTTCAGGGAGAGCCCTGAAGGTTTGCTTTTACCCTGAACCATGAGTTATACCGCCTGCCAGTGAGCATAACAATAAACAATCTAACCGCGGGGTATGACCGCCATCCGGTTGTACATCATCTCAGCGGTTCGTTTGCTGATGCCTCATTAACGGCGGTTGCAGGGCCGAATGGAGGCGGGAAGAGCACCCTGCTTAAAGCCCTTGTCGGCTTTGTTCCCTTGATGACCGGCCGTATTGATTTTGGCGGCATCAAGTCTGATGACATTGCCTATCTGCCGCAACAGTTTGAAATTGACCGTACCTTTCCGATTTCGGTTATTGATGTTGTTCTGCTTGGTAACTGGTCGAGAACCGGCGCTTATAAACCTATGGGTAAATTGCATAAAAAAGAGGCTCTCGATGCTCTTGCAGAGGTCGATATGGCGGCGTTTGCCTCCCGACCTGTTGTTTCGCTCTCCACCGGTCAGTGGCAGCGTGTGCTTTTTGCCCGCATTATTGTGCAGCGAGCACGCCTGATTCTGCTTGACGAACCCTTTGCGGCAATTGACGGTCATACAACCCTTGAATTAATGCAGCAGCTGAAACAGTGGGGTCGAAATGGCGTTACGATTATCTGCGTCATGCATGATCTCAATCTGGTTCGTTCCCATTTTCCTCAATCACTGCTGCTCTCAAGAGAGCTTATTGCCTGGGGTAGTACGGCCGATGTGCTCAGTGAGGAAAATCTTGAAGCTGCGCTTGAACGAAGGGGGAGCTGGCAGGAGTCACTTGAACGCTGTGAAATCAACGGGGAGGAGCGGAGTGCATAGTGAATATCTGCTGGATCCTGCAATGAAGCGGGCGTTGACTGGAGCGGTTCTGGTCTCATGCAGCAGTGCCCCGCTGGGTGTATTTCTTGTCCTACGCCGCATGAGTCTGCTCGGTGACATTATGGCGCACGCCATTCTGCCCGGTGTTGCGGCGGCTTTTATTCTCTTCGGTATGTCGATTCCGGTAATGAGTATCGGTGGTTTGGCTGCGGGGTTGACGGTTGCACTGCTGGCAGGGGTGGTATCGCGTTTTACCGCCTTGCGTGAAGATGCTTCTTTTGCAGCACTCTATCTGATAGCCGTGGCCTCAGGCGTGTTGATGATTTCGCTGCATGGGACGGCTCAGGATCTGGAGGATATTCTTTTTGGTGATGCCCGGTTACTGGATGAACAGATCCTTTCCCTTATGGCGGTTATCAGTGGATCGACGCTTCTGGCGCTTTTGCTGATCTATCGTACGCTTGTTGTCGAGTCATTTGATCCTGTTTTTCTGCGTACCGTAAGGGGAAATGGAGGTGTGGTGCATGCGGTTTTTATTACCCTTACCGTACTGAATATGGTCGCAAACTACCGGGCAATGGGGACGCTGATGTCGGCAGGTCTCATGCTTGTTCCGGCTATTGCTTCGCAGTTCTGGACACAACATCTGCGAAGCATGCTTGCTCTTGCTGTTGCCCTGGCGGTCAGCGGATCAATGCTCGGCCTTATTCTTGCTTTCAGCTGTAATCTCCCTTCCGGACCCTCCATAATTCTGATACTGGGGGGATTTTATCTCTTCTCCCTGCTCTTCGGGCGTTTTGGAAGCGTGAGGGCTCGATACTTCCCGTTTCGTCATTTTTCGAGGTAGAGCCCCTTTTTCAGGGAGTCGGATCCAGAGTGACCGGCAGCACTTCGTGTATTGCGGATGCTATCTGCACCATCTGAACCGGTTTATTCAGTGTCTTGGTGATACCGACCCGATTGATGGTAGAGAGGTCATGCACATTTTTCCCATAGCCGGAAATCATGATTATGGGGAGTTTCGGATCTGTTTTATGGATCTCTTCAGCCAGCTCAAACCCGGTCATTTCCGGCATGGTAAGGTCGGTAATGAGCAGGTCGAACTGTTCTGGTTGCCGCCTGAACTCTTCAAGTGCCTGCTGCGGGGAGTTCAGGGCATCTACGTTGAAACCCAGTTTTGTAATCATGAGCGACATCACCTTCAGGGCGGCCTGTTCATCGTCAACGAGGAGAATGGTGCCGTGCCCTTTGGCGTGTGCGCTTTTTGCTTCTCTCTTTTCGCTCTTTTCGTCAACCAGCGGAAGATAAATCTTGAAGGAGGTTCCTTTTCCTACAAGACTTTCAACCACAATCTCCCCCCTGAAACTTTTGATGATGCCATGAACAACCGAGAGGCCGAGGCCTGTTCCTTTATTGACCGCTTTTGTGGTGAAGAATGGTTCGAAGATTCTCTCCATTGTGGCTTCATCCATGCCGGTTCCGGTATCTGAAACCGTGAGCTGAAGACACCCTTTTGCATCAAGTTTCGGAAAAAGCTTCTGCGTATTGTTGTCATGTGATCTCCCTGAGCTCTATGGTCAGCACTCCGCCGGACGCTTCCATAGCCTGGAAGGCATTGGTAGAGAGGTTGACAATAACCTGATGCAGTTTCGATGAGTCAGCCAGAATATTGCGGCAGTTTTTCTCAATGTGCTGCTCAATTCTGATAGTGACGGGTATTGATGGCCGGAGAAGTTTCAGGGCCTCCTCTATAACGGCCTGAACGCTTACGATTGCTGTAGTGCTCTCCTGAGACTTGCTGAAGGTCAGGATTTGCGATACCAGATGCCGTGCCCGTTCGGCTGCCAGCATGATCTCATTGAAATAGTCGTGCATCGGCTCCTCACTTGACAGGCTCATTACCCCCATCTCTGCATACCCGAGGATCGGAGTGAGCAGGTTGTTGAAATCATGGGCGATGCCGCCGGCAAGTGTTCCTATGGTTTCAAGGCGCTGGGACTTGCGGAGTCGCGCCTCAAGCATATTTTTCTCTTCCTCTTCCTTTTTCCTCTCGGTGATGTCAAGAACAATTCCGGCTCCTCGCTATTAAGAGTGGGTAAAGGTATGAGAAGCGTATATTGTAATTTTCCATTTTCACCCTTCCGTTTATGAAAGACCTTGACCTTTTTCAGTCAGCCTTGGGCCTTGAAACACCATGGCATGTATCGTCGTCATCGTTTGATGTCGAGAAAAAACGGCTGGACATCAAAATTGACTTTTTGCCGGGAAGTGTCTTCTGTTGCCCTCAATGCGGTCGAGAAAGGGTGAAGGCTTACGACACCACAGAGATAACCTGGCGCCATCTCAACTTCTTTCAACATGAAGCATACCTGACGGCCCGAGTCCCTCGTGTATCCTGCCCTGATTGCGGTATCATCAAGCTGAAGTCATTTCCCTGGTCTCGCCGTGAGAGTGGTTTCACCCTGTTGTTTGAGGCGATGATCATGCTCATGGCCAAGTCAATGCCAGTCAAGTCAATTGCTGAGATGGTCGGTGAGCATGATACTCGTATCTGGCGAATCATTCATCACTATGTCGATCAAGCCCGTGCGAAGGAGAACTACTCGGCAGTCAACACGGTGGGTGTTGATGAAACCTCAAGCAAGCGCGGCCATCACTATGTGACTCTGTTTGTTGACCTTAAAATTCCGAAAGTGATTTTTGTCACTGAGGGTAAAGACGCATCAACGGTTCAACGATTCAATGAAGACCTTGTTGCTCATAAGGGTGATCCGGCATCGATCACCGAATTCTGTAGCGACATGTCACCGGCTTTTATCAAAGGAGTTGCTGATAATTTTGTCAATGCTCAACTGACCTTTGATAAGTTCCATATTATGCAGGTCATTAACAAGGGTGTAGATGAGGTGCGACGTCAAGAGCAAAAAGAGCGGCCTGAACTGCTCAGAAGCCGTTACATCTGGCTAAAAAATCAGGATAACCTCAAGGAATCACAACGTAACCGACTTGCTGAATTATCGTTAAGTAAATTGAATCTGAAAACAGCACGCGCATACCGGATACGTCTTTCATTCCAGGATTTTTTTAATCAGCCAACAGCTTTGGCAGAGTCGTACCTGAAGAAGTGGTATTTCTGGGCAACCCATAGCAAGTTGCTGCCAATAAAAGAGGCGGCTTATACCATTAAACGACACTGGGATGGCATATTGCGATGGTTCACTTCCCGAATCAGCAATGGAACGCTTGAGGGTATCAACAGCCTCGTTCAAGCCGCTAAAGCACGTGCACGAGGTTACCGTACCATCAAAAATCTCACCAGTATGATTTACCTGATCAGCGGTAAACTGAATTTTGATCTACCCACTTAAAACAGCGAGGAGCCAAAATTCCAGCATATCGAACTATTCTTGAATCAGCATCCCGGACCGGCGCCCCTTTTGACATCAGCCACCGAATGGATCCATCCTCATCACGGGTCCGCCACATGCAGTCGAACTCAACACCCTTAAGGAGTGCCTCTGCGGCAGCAGCTTCAACGGTTTTACGGTCCTCGGCAATAACGGTTTTCAGCCAGTTATCAAAAGATGGCTTACAGCTGTTCGGCTTCAGGCCCAGCAGCGCCCACATCTTATCACTCCAGACGGCATCATTTGTTTCCATTATGGCCTCCCATACACCTGAATTGGTGGAGGTCAAAATGAAATTCATCCGCTCGCTGTTGGCTACAAGCTGCTCCTGAAGGTGCTTGCGCTCCGTAAAATCGTGGATGATGGAGTAGAGGAGGGACTTGCCCTGCAGAATAATCGGGCCGCTGAAAACTTCAACATCACGGATGGATCCGTCACTGCGTCGATGGCGGAAGATAAAGTAGTTCCGTTCATCACGCCTTGCCCGCTGCATCTCTGCTTTAATTTCAGCCTCACTCAACATGTTTATCTCACTGATATTCATCCGGCACAGCTCATCGTGCTCCCATCCGTAAAATGTTACTGCAGCCGGATTGGCATCAATAATCCGGCCACTCTCCGGATCAATGATGAGCATGATGATATACTTGTTCTGAAAGAGGGTTTTGTAGCGGGCCTCGCTTTGCCGTATCTCGTTTTCAGCCTCATCACGATGCTTGCGGGTGCGCAGCATCGTGATGCCGTATGCCAGATTGTCAGTGAGTGAAGCAAGCAGCGCAATCTCCTCTTCGGTAAAGGCATCGACCATTGAGGAGTAGATATTCAACACCCCGAAAACATGATCATCACTCTTCATCGGAAGTCCAAGAGATGAGACATAACCACGCGCCAGAGCCTCTTTGCGCCATGGAGCGAAACGGGGGTCGGCCTGCATGTTCCTTGTGGTAAAGGGCCTGCCCGTGCGAACAGCACTCCCTCCGGGCCCCTGTCCATGTTCATTATCTCCCCAGGAGACCTTGAGCGTCTCAAGGTAACCCGCATCGTAACCGGCTTTGGCTACTGGCAGAACACTTTTTTCCTCGTCATCAAGTGCATAACCCACCCAGGTCATGCGGTACCCTCCGGTTTCAACGATAATGGTGCAGATCTCCTGCAAGAGTTCCTCTTCGGATTGGGCATGCAGCAGAGCCTGATTGCAGTTGTTGATAGCCTGAAGTGCGCGGCTCCGCTTTTGAAGTTCGGTAATATCGGAGAGAATCAGCTGGCAATCATCACTCTTGCTGAGGTGCACAGCCTCCACACGAATGTTGTGACCCTGTGGAGGAGTTTGAGCCTCCGCAGCCGGAATGCCTTCAGCTGACAGGAGTACTATTTCACAGCAGCCCGGTGCTTTCAGTTTGAAGAGGCTCTCCATGAGCGCACTGTATACAGGAATGTACTCCGGAGCAATAAAGTGCCGGAAAGGCTTATTGATCAACAGGGAGCGATCCACGCCGAGCATCCGGGATGAGGTCAGGTTGGCCTGGATGATTTTGCCCTTATTGGAAATAGTCAGATAGCCCAGAGGGGAGAAGTCATAAAGCGACGTGTAACGATCAAGAGAGCTCTCAAGTTCGGCTCTTGAATGCATAAGCTCTTCCTGCTGCATCTCAAGCTCAAGCTGATGAACCGAGAGCTCATGGATAATACGGCGCATATCCTGGGGTGACGTCAATGCATCAGGATCAATACTCAGCTTGTCCCGCAGTCGTTGTTCAGCAAGAAGCCGGAGTTCTGATGATGGCTCTGCAGTGACTCTCTTTTTATTCATGAACGAGTATTCAGGCTCCTCGGGAGGTGACGCAAGGATGTTAATTCAATAATACCAAATGTAGTGGATTATTTCCCTTTTTTTATGGAGATGGTGCCTGAAGACCATGCACCTGCTCTCAGACCGGCATTAGGACAGAGAGGAGAGGGGTGGGGGAGAAGAGGTATCCCGGCATCTGATTTCGGAAAATTCGATACCGGGGATTACGCCTCTTTTCATGAGGAGCGCTCCAGTGGTGAGGGTTACCTGGTGCGTCCCGGTCTGGATGACCAGCGTTTCGGCGCAGTTTTGGCCGGAGGTTTCGGACCGGGGTGGCCTGAATTCCCTCTCCCGTTCTGTTTCGGTGCCTTGACCGGATTATGATCGATCAGGGGGAAGGGGTGATTGTCAATAACGGGGATTTTTTTGCCGATCAGTTTTTCAATATCCCGCAGGTACTCTTTCTCCTCGGCATCGCAAAAAGAGTATGCCGTGCCTTTTGCTCCGGCTCTTCCTGTCCTTCCGATGCGGTGGACGTAGGTTTCAGCAATATTTGAGATCTCAAAGTTGATCACATACTCCAGTTCATCAACGTCAATGCCGCGGGCGGCGATATCCGTTGCCACCAGAACACGGGTAGTCTGGTTCTTGAAGTTCGACAGCGCTCGCTGGCGGGCATTCTGTGCCTTGTTACCATGAATGGCCTCGGCACGGATATTATGATGCGACAGGAATTTAACGACCTTGTCAGCCCCGTGTTTTGTGCGGGTAAAGACCAGAGCAGTTTTAATACTCTGATCTTTGAGAATATCAACCAGAAGGCTGTTTTTATTTCCCTTGTCAACAAAATAGATGTGCTGCTGAATGATATCAACGGTTGACGATATCGGGGTTACCGAGACCTCGGAAGGGTTATGCAGTATGGTGCCCGCAAGCCTGACGATCTCCGGCGGCAGTGTGGCTGAAAAGAAGAGGGATTGTTTCTTTTTTGGCAGTACGGCCAGTACTTTTTTGATGTCGTGGATAAAACCCATGTCGAGCATGCGGTCAGCTTCATCCAGCACAAATATTTCAACATCCCGCAAATTGAGAAATCCCTGATTCATGAGATCAAGCAGTCGGCCCGGAGTGGCAATAACAATGTCGACTCCGTTTCTCAAGGCTGAAATCTGGGGGTTCTGATTGACCCCTCCGAAGATGACCGTATTGTTCAGTCCGGTATGACGACCGTAGGCCCTGAAGCTTTCACCGATCTGGATGGCAAGCTCTCTGGTCGGGGTGAGAATAAGGCTTCTGATTTTCCGTTTTTTCTCATTGCTATGGCTCTCGCTCAGCAGCTGAAGAATCGGAATGGCAAACGCCGCTGTTTTTCCTGTACCTGTCTGGGCACAGCCAAGAAGGTCATTGCCCTGAAGTATAATCGGAATCGCTTCGGCCTGTATCGGGGTCGGGGTTGTATACCCCTCTTCCTGAAGCGATTTTAAAATTGGCTCTATAATGTCCAAAGAGTGAAATTGCATATGGTAAATAATTGTTCAATTGTTCGTTATGGTAACTTCGACTATATGTATGGTTGTTATGCCCACCACATATTCCGAGGTTGCGCATAACCGGTTCACTGTAGACGGTCATCTGAACAGGTGACGACAGTCTGCAAGCAGAACCTCTTCCGGATTGTTTTCAGGCCACCGGAGCAATGACGCTGTTCAGCGAGATTTCAGAAATGACGGCAACAATATTCTCGACAACCTTTTTGTTGAAAGCTGTCGGCATAAGCTTGTCGTGTGTAGGCTTGATGGAGTCGGCGATTGAGGAGGCTACAGCCATTTTTATCTCCGGAGTGACCTGTTTGATACCCGTCTTCAGCAATCCTTTGAAGAGTCCGGGGAAGACCAGGGCGTTATTGACCTGATTGGGAAAGTCGGATCGTCCGGTGCCGACAATGGATGCTCCGGCCCTGAATGCGAGATCAGGCATGATTTCAGGAGCAGGATTTGCCATGGCAAAGATGAACGGCTCACTCTTCATCCCTTTTACCATGCTCTCGGTCACGATGTTTCCTTTTGATACTCCGACAAAAACATCAGCACCCGTCATGGTGCTCTGCAGATCACCTTTATGCTTCGCCCTGTTGCTGACTCTGGCAATGGCCTGTTTGATCGGATTCATTCCCGGCCGGCCTTCGTAGATAGCGCCCTGGGTATCAACGAGCACAACATCCTTGACTTCGGCATAGATCAGGAGCCTTGCGATTGCAATACCTGCAGCACCGGCGCCATTGATGACCACATGGAGTTCATTCAGATTACGGCCGGTTACACGGCAGGCATTGATCATTGCCGCAAGGGTGACAATGGCTGTTCCGTCCTGGTCGTCATGAAAAACCGGAATGGAGAGTTCGTTTTCAAGCCGTTCAAGGATCTCAAAACAGCGCGGAGCGGAAATGTCCTCCAGATTGATACCTCCAAAACTGGGCTCGATAAGCTTGCAGAATTTAACGATATCGTCGACATCGGTAGAGTTTATGCAGAGGGGGATGGCATCAATATCTGCGAATGACTTGAAGATTATGGATTTGCCTTCCATTACCGGCATGGCGGCTTCAGGCCCGAGGTTTCCCAAACCCAGTATAGCTGTTCCGTCGGAGACTATCGCGACCTGATTGGCCCGGTTGGTCAAGGTGAAGGATTTGGTTTTATCATGACCGATTTCAGTACAGACCGCAGCAACTCCCGGAGTGTAGGCCAGAGAGAGATCGTTTTTGGTTTTAAGGCTGACCTTTGATCGGATTTCGATTTTACCTCTTGATTTGAGGTGCAGTGCAATTGACTCTTTGGAGTAGTTCATTTTGTTCAGGAACTCGAGTTTCCTGTGAAGATTTAAAGGTAAATGTGGTGAATTCAGCTCTCGTACTGAGTATTTCTCTGAAAGCCCTCAAGCTTTCCAAAAAATAACGTACCTGCGGAAAGGGTGAATGAAAGGCAGGGCAATATAGATTATTTTCTCGTTCTTAACGTGTTTGATCCAAATAAATTAGTTCAACATATATTTCGTTGTCCTACAATAATTTACAAGAATCCGCCACTAAACGTTCCCTTTGGCGGGTAGTACGTCAGAATTCAGTCGCGCCGTTTGCTGACAGGGTATTCCATCACGAAAGGCTTTGTTTATAGCTCTTTTTACAGCCGTGTGAGTACGTAAAGCTTGCGCGATAATGGCGTAAATCGTATTTTTCGTTATAGCGTGACCACTCTCGTTGTTGATGATGGGCGGGGTTTATCCTCAATAGCCCATGCTCTACTGAATGAATATGGTATGCAATATGCCGTATTGCCGGTATTTACTTCTTTCGTTTTTATCGTCAATTTTAAGCGATCAACGTTACGCACAACCTGCTGAAGCACCAGGGGGGCGGTATGAGGAGCATCCGGTATGCTCAAGCGCTCTTTTCCCGCAGCAGATCGTACAGCTCCTGTTTCAGCTCGCTCTTCGTTGAGCAAGCGGGATATACCTGTAGGGTATGGGCTGGTTCAATAGACTTCATTCAATCTGAAATAGTACTCTTATGGCAAAAAGTGTCGTAAAGTGGGTTGATGGCAAAAAAGGGTACGGCTTTATTGTCAATCCTGACGGGGGAGAGGATATTTTTGTTCACTACTCCACCATTGATTCCGTACACCGCTTCAAGTTTCTCAATCAGGATGCTGAAGTGGATTTTGAGCTTGATGATTCCAAGCAGAGATTGCAGGCCAGGTATGTCAAAGAGATCTCCATCGCCTCCTGAGCGCTGAACACCGCAAAAAAAAAGTCCATCATGCCTCGTTGCATGATGGACTTTTTTATAAAAACTGCAAAACGCTCCTCTTAACCGCCAACTTCATCCTTCAGCGATTTTCCGGGTCTGAACTTTACCACTTTTTTTGCGGCAATAGTTATGGTTTTGCCGGTCTGGGGATTACGTCCCTGACGAGCAGCCCTGTCTACAGTTGCGAAAGTGCCGAAACCGGCAAGTGGCACATCGTTACCGTTTTTCAAAGAGGCTTTTACAATACCGATAAAGGCCGTGAGAGCCCGGTCAGCATCTGCTTTGGTCAGTTTGGCCTGCGCGGCAATTTTCTCGATTAATTCGGCTTTAGACATAGGGTGTATATTTTTAGGGTTAAGGAAAAAGCATGTATCAGGTCAAATTGGTTGATTACCTATTGTGTCAGTACCTCTGTTATGAACGTGCAGGAGCGGGCTGATCCTCATTCCCTGAGCATAATCCGCTGCTCGTTTGTTGCAAAACCGGTTTTGAGAGAGGAGCGGCAGCGTCATTGATGCTGTGATTGTGCTCGCTGATTATAAAATAAACCAAAATATATATAAACTTTCAAAGTTCACGCTGTCGTTATACGCAACCAATACGCCGCACCTGCCATTATTTTATACCTTTTCCATAAATATTGTTATACAGACCATATTTTCAGCATCAATTTTGTGCAAAGTGATCTATTTTTTATGCTGATACAAGCGGAGTGAGATGGCCGGGCAATGAGCAGATTTTGCTTTGTATGCTTCTCCTCCCTTGCCCATCGTAGTACGGTAACTGCCGTTTAATGCTGAAGGTCAAGAAGTGATGAATTTAAGTGGTTATTGTGCATTCTGAACTGATAAACCCCCTGAACCTGCTCCATGCCACTTAATCTCTACACAAGCAACCGGATGGAAGTTCTGGTTGCTGCTCTTGGCGATACGCTTGGCAAGCCGTTGACCTCTGCATTGCAGAGCGAGATGATCGTTCTGCAGAGCAGGGGTATGCAGCGCTGGCTTTCAATGGAGCTTGCCAGTCGTTTCGGAGTCTGGGCCAATGGTCACTATCCCTTTCCAAATGCAATGGTTACCGGGTTGTTTGAGTGTATGCAGCTCGATCAACCTGACAGTTCATCGTTTTCAAAGGAGGTGATGACCTGGAAAATTATCCGTCTTCTCGGGGAGATGACAGAGCTTGAGGTTTTCAGGCCGCTTCAAACCTATCTTGCCGATGACCGGAACGGTCTGAAATGCTTCCAGCTTGCCGGTAAAATTGCCGATACCTTTGACCAGTACACCCTTTTTCGCTCCGACCTGCTTGCAGGCTGGGAGGTGATGGAGGATTCCGGGGCCGGGGAGTGGCAGGCGGTACTGTGGCGTAAGCTGGTGGATGAGGCTTCCGGAAAACACCGGGGGAGCCTGAAGGATGAGTTCTGCAGAAAGATCAGAAGCCGCCAGGGTCACGTTGCCCGCTTTCCTGAACGGATCGCTTTTTTCGGTATCTCCTCTCTTCCCGGATTTTATCTGGAGATGCTCTCTGCGGTTTCGGAAATCGTTGACGTCAATCTTTTTATCCTGAGCCCTACAAAGGAGTACTGGGGTGATATTGTCTCCAGAAGAAGGGTTGCCGGGATGCCTGCTGCCGAAAAGGCGTTGCATACCGAAGGCAATCCGCTGCTTGCTTCACTTGGCACCATTGGCCGCGATTTTTCCGGGATGGTTCTTGAGCTGAACGATGATGCCGTCGTAGAGGAGGAGCTCTATGTTGATCCGGGAGAGGATTCGCTTCTCCATCTCGTGCAGTCAGATATGCTCAATCTCGCTGATGCGGGATCGGATGGCGTACGGCGTAAGGTTGATGCAGTGGATCGCTCCGTGCAGATTCACTCCTGTCACAGCCCGCTCAGAGAGATTGAGGTTTTGCATGATAACCTGCTGTTCATGCTTGACGAACTGCCCGGTCTCAAACCCAGAGATATCCTTGTGATGCTGACGGATGTTGAAGCCTACTCTTCATATATTTCAACGGTTTTTGGCCGGAGCGGAGAGGGGGTTCCGGCTCTGCCATACACCATCGCCGATCGCACGTTTCTCAATGAGGGTGAGATTGCTTCATCGATGCTCAAACTGCTCGATATCGAGGGGAGCCGCATGACGGCGCCGCAGCTCTTTGACCTGCTCTCCACTCCACCGGTGAGCCGAAGATTCAACCTTGAAGAGAGCGGCCTGGAAACCATACGGGAGTGGATTGAGGAAACGAACATCAGGTGGGGTATCAACGAATCGGACCGGGAGGCAAGGGATCTTCCCGCATACCGGGAGAACTCGTGGCGGGCCGGTCTTGACCGTCTCCTTCTGGGCTGCGCCATGCCGGAGAGCGGCGAGCTGTTTGCAGGAATTCTTCCCTGTGAAGATATGGAGGGAGGGGTTATTGAACTGCTCGGAATCCTTGCCGGTTTTATCGATTCCATTGAAAGGCTTGCAATCCGGATCAGGAGTGCGCGTACTCTTGAAGAGTGGCAGGAGTTCTTTCTTGCCATGCTCAATGAGTTTATCAAGGCCGATGAGGAGTCCGAAAGAGAACTTGCGGCCATTCATGGCGTGGTGAACACAATCAGCGACTTTGGCCCGAAATCCCGTTTTACAGGGGAGGTTCAGCCTGCGGTGATGCTTTCCTGGATGCGGATGAATCTTGAACAGGAGGAGCACGGTCTGGGGTTTATGACCGGAGCAATAACCTTCTGCTCCATGCTGCCGATGCGGAGCATTCCTTTCAGGGTTATTGCCATGCTGGGCATGAATGACGGGGCATTTCCACGTCAGGATCGTTCTCCGGGCTTCGACCTTATCGCCAGGGAGCCCCGCCGGGGGGATCGCTCGAAACGGAGCGAGGACCGATACCTTTTTCTTGAAACACTCCTTTCCGCCCGTGATCGGCTTTACCTGAGCTATGTGGGTCAGAGTGTTCGTGATAACAGTGAAATTCCCCCCTCCGTGCTCATAAGCGAACTGCTCGATGCCATAGAGCGGGGGTTCCTCTTTTCCGGCAATGAGCGTGCTGAAAAGCGCCTTGTTGTCCGCCATCGCCTCCAGGCCTTCAATGCGGCATATTTTACCAAGGGGTCACCTCTTTTCAGTTATTCACGGGAGAACTTTCAGGCGCTTGCGGGTTTTGCTTCAGCAGGCAGTAGCTCCGTTCCCTTTATTGATGAGCCGATAGAGGTGCTCTCCGAAGAGCATAAAACCGTTTCCCTTGACCGGTTGATCCGTTTTTATGATAACCCGGCGGCGTTTTTTCTTTCCGAACGCCTCGGGATACGATTCGGAGGGTCAATCAAGCCGCTTGAAGAGCGGGAACCCTTCTCTGTCGGCGGGCTTGACGGCTATTATATGAAGCAGGAGCTGCTCGGCGAGGAGCTTCAGGGAGGCAATCCCGAACGTCTGCTGCCGATTTTTCGCGCCAGAGGTCTCCTTCCTCCTGCCCGGAACGGCGAGATGGTGTTCCGGAAGATGGTTGATGAGGTAAAGGCCTTTGGCGGAGTGGTGCGAAAGAAAACCGGAGGAGGAGCGCCTCTTGCCCCGCTCAATGCAGAGCTTCAGCTTGGTACTTTCCGGCTCACCGGTTCTCTTGAGCGGCTTTCCGCCTCCTGCCGGATGCAGGTGCGCTGTGCATCCATGAAGCCGAGAGATCAGATACGGAGCTGGATTGAACATCTGGTGCTCAATGTCGTTGCACCGGAGGGTTACCCGCATGAGAGTGTGCTGGTGATGCAGGATAAGGCAAAACGATACCGATCGGTTCAGGATGCCCCGTTGCTTCTTGAGAGAGTGCTCGACTACTTCTGGGAGGGTCAGAGAGAGCCGCTGCCATTTTTTCCGGGGGCATCGCTTGCATGGGCCGGAAAATATGGAGAGGATGATGCCATCCGGTTTGAAGCGGCTGACACAGCGTGGAGTGCGGGTTACCTCTCAAGCGGTGAGGGTGCCGATCCGGCAATTCAGCGATGCTTCGGTTCCGAGCCCCCGTTCACTGATCGTTTCAGAACCATCGCCGATGAGCTGCTTCTTCCCATGCTGGCCAGTGGAGAAAGGGCATGAGTATGAAAAAGCTTGAACTCGGCAGTGTTGAACTTGCCGGAATGAATCTTATCGAAGCCAGTGCCGGTACAGGAAAGACCTATGCCATCGCATCGCTCTATCTTCGCCTTCTTCTGGAGTCCTGGCTGCTGCCGGAGCAGATCCTTGTGGTGACCTATACCGAAGCCGCTACGCAGGAGCTTCGCTCAAGGATTCGAAGCCGGATACGCGAGGGGCTGGATGTTCTGGAGGGAGCCGGCACCGGTGATCCCTTCCTGACCGAGATCTCAACGAGAGCCCGGGAGGCCGGAACCGGAAGGGAGAAGGGGGTGCTCGAACAGGCTCTTGCCGCTTTCGATACGGCCGCGATATTTACCATTCACGGCTTCTCCCTGCGAGCCCTGCAGGAGAATGCCTTTGAAAGCGGTTCGCTCTATGACACCGAGCTTGTAACTGATGAGAGTGAACTGTTGCGGGAGATTGTCGATGACTTCTGGCGGCACCATTTTTTTTCTGACACTCCGGATCTTCTCGGTTTTGTCCTGCAGCAGAAGAGCTCTCCCGAGAGCTTCATGAAACTCCTCAAAGGGGTGCACGCTTCGGGAGGTGGTGAGATTGTTCCGCAATTCACTCCGATGGAGATTCTGTCGATCGAACAGAGATGCATGCAGCGCTTCAACGAGATTTCAGATCTCTGGCGGGATGAGGCGCTGAATGTGCAGCTTCTGCTTCAGACCGACAAGGGGCTCAGCCGCTCGGCAGATAACTATCGGGCTGATCTGCTGCCGGATCTTTTTGACTCGATGGAGCGCTTTGTACGCTCTGCAAATCCCTATGACCTCTTCACCGGCTTCGGGAAGTTCACAGAGAGCGGGCTTGCGGGAGGCACCAAACCCAAAGGCAGTGCTCCTCAGCATCCTCTTTTTCAGCTATGCGAATCCTTGAACGCGCTGGTTTTCGAGCGCTTTGTTGCCCTGAAGTTCGAACTGATAGTCTTTTATCACGAGAATATGCCGCTTCGCAAGAGGGCAAGGAATGTTCGTTTTTTCGATGATCTGCTTGCTGACCTTTATCATGCGCTCGACAGCGAAGAGCTGGCCTCGGTACTCCGCACGCAGTACAGGGCCGCCCTGATTGACGAGTTTCAGGATACCGATCCGGTTCAGTATGAGATTTTCAGAAAGATCTACGCTGGTTCCGGTGCGCCGCTCTTTCTGATTGGCGATCCCAAACAGGCGATCTACAGCTTTCGGGGGGCAGATATTTTTGCCTACCTGAGGGCCGCCGAAGAGGTAGAGGAGAACCGGCGCTTTACCCTGACCTCAAACTGGCGTTCCGATTCCTCACTGCTTGATGCCTTCAATACCATTTTTCATCAGCAGCGCCTCCCTTTTCTTTTTGAGGGCATTGTCTATCATCCGCTCACTCCCGGAGAGAGCCGGGAGGCGTCCGGTGCTGTTGAACGCCAGGAGGGTGCAGGGGAGCGGCCGATGCAGATCTGCCTGATGGATCCCGGAAATGAGAGCGGCACCTTTACGACCGGCAGTGCGGAGCGTTTTGCCGCCGAGGCCTGCGCATCTGAAATTGAGCAACTGCTCTCTGACGGTTTCAACGGGAGCTCCTTTCCTCCGGATTGTTCCCTGAATGCCGGCGACATTGCCGTTATTGTCCGTACGCACCGTCAGGCTCGCATGGTGCAATCAACACTGCGCTCAAGGGGAATTTCCGGAGTAATGCGGAGTGACGAGAGCATCTTTGTTTCAAGCGAGGCCGAGGAGGTTCGTATTCTGCTCGCAGCACTCTCCGATCCCGGCGCTGAAACTCTTGTGCGGACGGCTCTGGTGACCGATATCCTCGGCCTCTCGGGTAACGATATTGACCGCCTGAATCGTGATGAGACCCTCTGGATTCCCTGTCTGGAGCGCTTTCACCGTTACCATCGAATCTGGCTTGAACGGGGTTTCATGGCAATGGCCAGTGAGTTCATGAGTAATGAAGCGGTTCGCGCCCGTCTTTTACGCTTTTCCGACGGTGAACGCCGGTTGACCAACGTGCTGCACTGTTTTGAACTGCTGCATCGGGAGGCAGAGGAGCGGCGGCTTGGTATTGAAGCACTTGCATCATGGTTCAGTGAGCGGATTGCCGCAGGGGAGAGTGCCGACGAGTACCAGATACGACTTGAAAGCGATGAGGCGGCAGTCAGAATTGTCACTGTTCATGTGAGCAAGGGACTTGAGTATCCGGTTGTGTTCGCGCCATTCCTCTTCGGCGGGATCAATGCCGGAAAGGATGTTGTACAGTTCCATGATGAAAAGGGAAAGCTGGTAAAGGATTTCGGTTCAGGCACCATTGCTGAGAACCGGAGTGCTGCCGAAAAAGAGGCCTTGGCTGAAAACCTCAGGCTTCTCTATGTTGCACTGACAAGGGCAAAGTACCGATGCTATCTTTTCAGTGCCAGAGTTGTTGACGGACGGAAAAAAGAGAGCACACTCCTCTCACCATTGACCTATCTGTTTCACGCCTCGGAAGAGGCAAAACGTTCGCCCGTGCTTGTGAGGGCGGTAACCGAATCGATACGCGCTCTCGGTGCCGGGGAGATGGCCATGCAGCTCACCGCGCTTGCAGAAGCCTCCGGGGGTTCGATAGGGGTTCGCACGATTGAAGCGGCTCAAGCTCTGCCCATGAAGCACCTTCCCGCTTCTGGCGGAGAGGAGATGTATACTCCTGTGGTGCACTCCTTCAGAGGTCAGATCGAACGTCTATGGCGGGTTTCGAGTTTCACCTCCTTCAGCCGTCATGAGCCTAAAGCGGCTGAACTTCCTGACCGGGATGATCGGGAGGGGGCAATGGTGCAGGCCGTGCCACAGCTGAATGGAGAGCGGAGCATTTTTTCGTTTCCACGCGGAGCGGGAGCGGGGATCATGATGCACTCAATATTTGAAAAGCTTGATTTTGCCTCACCCTCCGGGGAGTCGATAGCGCTCCTTGCTGAGCAGAGTCTCGCCCGACACGGGTATGCAGGGGAGTGGCTCCCTGTTCTTTTACGGATGATCACCGACACCCTCAACACTCCGCTCTCTACGGGAAACGGCTTTTTCACGCTGGGCGCTCTCAAGCCCCGAAGCTGGGTAACGGAGCTGGAGTTTTTCTTTCCGCTCAGGCAGGTGAGCGCCAAAGCGCTCGGTGAAGTGCTGAAGCGTTATTGCGCCTGTTCAGAAGGTGTTGATCTTCTCTCCGTTGCAGGAGTGCTCGATTTCAGGGAGGTCAAGGGGATGCTTATGGGGTTCATCGATATGGTGTTCGAGCATGAGGGACGCTACTATCTGCTTGACTGGAAATCGAACCATCTTGGCAATAGTGTTGAAGAGTACCGCAGTGACTCCTTGAGAAGAGCCATGCAGGAGAATCTCTATCCGCTCCAGTATCTGCTCTATATCGTAGCGTTGAACCGTTATCTTGCTCTTCGGGTGGCAGGCTATACCTACGCTTCACATTTCGGAGGGGTCATCTACATTTTTTTGCGCGGGGTCAGCCCGCAAGAGGGGGAGTCAGCCGGGTTTTTCCGGGACCTGCCCTCCGCCGGGCTGATTGAGGCATTGACGGATATTCTTATTGAAGACGGGGAGGATGAACGGTGAACAGAGAGTTTCATGAACGGTTGATTGACCGCCAATTTGCCCGGTTTATCTCTGGTATTGCCGGAAACGATGAGGAGTTGTTTGCCCTGCTGGTTTCCATGGCAAGCAATGCTCCCGGAAACGGTCATATATGCCTCAATCTTGAAGATCTTGCCGGAGAGAGCCTCACCGTTGAGGGGAAAAACTTTGATCTTCCCGCTCTCTCCGGGTTGAGAGAGCTCTTGATGCATGCCTCTACAACAGGGGTTCCGGGGCAGTTTCGTCCTCTTATACTTGACACAAAAAATCGCCTCTATCTCTATCGTTATTGGCGATATGAGCATGATCTTGCCGTTGCACTTCTTGAAAAGGCGGAAGGTACGGCAGGGAGTGTCGATGAGGAGCTTCTTGCAGAATCACTTGAGCGCCTCTTCACTGACGCCCTGCCAGGGGAGGAGAACCGGCAAAAAGCAGCCGCAGCAATAGCCCTTCGTCGGCAGCTCTGCATTATTTCCGGGGGACCGGGCACCGGCAAGACATCGACCGTGGTCAGGATTCTTGCCTTGCTGCTTATGCAGGAGGGGGGGCTGAATCTGCGCATTGCCATGGCTGCTCCTACAGGCAAGGCCGCAGCAAGACTCAGGGCTTCGGTGAGCGATATCCGTCGTGATCTTGACTGTTCCGAGAGTGTCAGGAGTGCCATCCCCGAGAGCGTTGTTACCATTCACCGTCTTCTCGGAACAGCTTTCCGTTCACACAGTTTCCGTTATGGAGCCTCAAACCGGCTCCCTTATGATCTTGTCATCGTGGATGAGGCCTCCATGATTGCATTGCCTCTGATGCATGCTCTTCTCCAAGCACTCAGGCCGGGAGCCCGCCTCATCCTGCTTGGCGACAGGGACCAGCTCGCCTCGGTTGAGGCGGGGGCCGTGCTTGGTGATATCTGCACTGCCGGAGAGATGAACGCTGCTTCGCCGCTTGGCCGCTCAATGGTGATGCTGAAAAAAAATTTCCGCTTCAGCGAGAAGAGCGGTATCGGAGAGCTGAGCCGACTGATCAATGTCGGCAGAGGGCAGGATGCCATGCATCTCTTGAAAAGCAGTCCACCGGGTACGCTCTCATGGCAACAGCTCACCTCCCGTGAAGAGCTGAACAGAGCGCTGCCCGAAAAGATTGTTGATGGATATCGAAGCTACACCGAAGCTACGACACCTGCAGAGGCGCTTGAGCGGTTCGAACGTTTCAGGATAGTATGTGCGCTTCGCGACGGTCCGTTTGGTGTCAGCGGCCTCAACGGGGATATTGAGAGGATTCTTCGCCGTGCGAATCTGATTTCCGCTACCGGACCGGACTACCGGTGCAGGCCTCTTCTGGTTACAGCTAATGATCACAGACTTCAGCTTTTCAATGGAGATACCGGAATTCTTTTTCCCGATCCGGAGAGTCAGGGTGAGCTGCGTGCATTTTTTCCCGCGGCTGAGGGGGGAATGCGAAAGCTGGCTCCCGTAAGAGTTCCGGAGCATGAGACCGCATTTGCCATGACCGTTCACAAGAGCCAGGGTTCCGAGTTCGAGAGGGTTCTGTTGATTCTCCCTCCGGCACGCTCCGATATTCTTACCAGAGAACTGCTCTATACCGCAATAACAAGGGCGCGATCCGGTGTAGAGATCTGGGGAGATGAAGCGCTCTTTACTTCAGCTGTCAGCCAAAAGAGTGTGCGCAACTCGGGACTGACCGATGCGCTCCTGCATGAGGAAAAGGGGGAAGAGTGGAAACGGTTGTTGATGATGACATAAAGAAATGCGCTTTTTTCTGAACAATAAACATCACGCGAGATGAACGACATTCTGTTTATTGCCGGCATTACAGCTTTTGTCATGTTCTGCTCGATCTTTTGCATGATGATGGTCCGCTGGCGTTTCGGGGAGGCGGAACTCTCAAAGCATAATGATGTCGCAGGTTTTATCTATTCCGTTGTCGGGGTTATCTATGCTGTCCTTCTGGCTTTTGTTGTGATTGTGGAGTGGGAGTTGTATCGGGATGCAGAGTCAAGGGTGCATGAAGAGGTTCGCTACATGGCATCGGTATTCAGAGATGTAAGGGTTTTCAGCGGAAGGCCGGAGGCTGTTGCGATCCAGGAGGAGATCATCACCTACACTACACGGGTTATCAATGAGGAGTGGCCGATGATGGCTGAAGGCAATTCAAGTCCTGAAGCACTCCGCTCCGTTCACCGGATATTTGATTTCACTCTGCAGCTCAGACCGCAGAATGAATATGAGAGCATCTGGTACCGGGAGATTGTTTCAAACCTCAATGATTTCAGCGATGCAAGAAACCAGAGAATTCTGGCCGGAAAGGAGGGGGTAATTCCGCCATTTATGTGGAGTGTCATGATTATCGGCGGTATAGTCACCATCGGTTTCAGTTTTCTTTTCGGCACAAGTAACTCCATGGCACAGTCATTGATGGTCGGCGCTCTTGCCTGTATCATTACGCTGGTACTGCTGGTGATTGTTGCGTTTGACAATCCGTACCAGGGGATCATCAGGGTCAAGTCTGAACCATTTATTGAACAGCTGGCGCATTTCAAGGGGTATCTGTGCCAGTGAAGCGGTTCATTATTCGATGGTGTAATGATGTCGGGCCGGAGGAGGAGCGAAGGGCAGAGCGTCTCAATGCATCAGAAGGAAGAGATCTCCCCTGATGCATTGAGAGCGGAGCGGAGATTAAAACTTGTAGGCCAATCCGAGAGAGATAACTGGGTAGTACTTCAAACTTTTGATGTTACTCTCAAGATCGGTGATCTCTTTGGCAAGATTGGTTTTGAAGGTAGCGTCCGTGGCAATAGGGCCGCTTGCCGCAAGCGAAACGCCTGGTGTTCCCTGAAAGACGACACCAAGGTCAAGTGCTATGGAGAGGTCGCTGTCAGTGCCGACAGCATTTCCCCAGCCGATTCCGGCATAGGGAGCAACGTTGTTGAAGGTAACATCACCGCTGAGTGTGGCAATCTGCGCAGCGGTATAGGATGTTCCTCCAATGGTGTAGGTGCCCTGGGGGGCGCCGGTAGCATTCACCTTGTTGCGGTTGATTACGGCACCCGATGAGAGTCTGAAACCTGATTCATCAAACGGATGCCAGTCGAGCAGCAGCGGAATGGATTGCAGCTTCAGGGTGTAATCATATTTGATATCGCTCTCTGTTTTACTTCCGTCATAGTTCAGGGCGTTAAATCCCGCCCTTGCATTGATGGAGGAGGTAAGGCCGACGGTGACTTCAGCACCCAGCCCTAAGGTTCCGCCTTTGAGTGTCCCGGCGACATCACCGGTATCGGCGAATGCAGCAGGAGAGAGGCATAAAGAGAGCAGACTCCCAAGCACTGCCCGTTTCATCACTCTTTTTTTCATGATCGTAACGGTTATGTTTGAAAGATGAGTATTGTTGGTTTTAGCTCATTGTCATCGCTGTTATCACAGGAGCCGATATCCCCGCAAGGATGAAGCGGGGGATATCAGGATGGCTCGCTATCGATACTGGCGCTTTTCTGCTTTATGCCCGAATAGACATCAAACAGGCGAACAGCACCGGCAAACCGTTTTTCGTAGTAGTTCTGTTTGAGCTGGTCTTCGGTAATCCCCTTGGTAAGGGAGGAGTGAACAAAGGTATCATTGCCGATAAAGATGCCGACATGGTTGATACGGCTGCCGGATGTCTGGAAAAACACAAGATCGCCGGGTTGCAGCTCATTTTTTGCGATTTTATTGCCGATTGCGGCCATCTCTCTTGAAGAACGGGGGAGCTCCATGTTGAAGACCTTGCTGAACATGAAACGAACGAAACCCGAACAGTCAAAACCTGCGGGAGTCTGACCGCCGGAACGGTAGCGGGTTCCGAAATACTGGGTGACATGGACAAAAAATTTCTGCATGGTACTCGAAATCCTGCAGGTTTGCTCGCATTTCTGATCCGGCACCTGCCGTTGAGCGATGTCGGAAGTGACCTCGCTACGAGCCGTTGACGGCAGCTGCACAGCGGCAACGGTGACGCTGAGGAGAGCAATACGCAGTAATCTGGAGAATGTGTTCAGGGGGAAAATCACACGAAACGGTGAGCGCTTACTCTGTTCAGGTGGCATACGCGATAGCCTTTTATTTTAGGTTAAGATGCGGCTGTCTTGCTGATAAAGTGCATATTTTTAATTATAAGCATATATCAGCAAAGATTCTAACGTTTTAGCGAATGCGGAGGAATATTTTTTAACTGTTCCGATAAAGGGTATCGCTTTTCATAGAGGTGAGCAGCCCGACAAAAATGAGCGGAGTACAGAAGCCGGAGGCCCGACCGGGCGGGAGCGACACGGGAAAGGGGTTTCAGAACAAAAAAAAAGAGGTGGCATGAATGGATAGTACCCTCTTTTCGTTATCCAAAAAGAGCAAAACGACGTAAACTCCTGATCGGCGACAGGCGTGTGTCTGCCTGACAGGAGCGATCAGGGCGTAACAGGTGAAACTCTATGCGATACAGGGATCAGCGCTATGTATAAAGAGAAGAGAGAACCGGGCTCTCTCGGTATTGTCATCACCGGAGGCAGCAAAGGGTTGGGCTATGCTTTTGCGGAAGCATTTCTTTCGGCCGGAGACCGGGTCGTTCTCTGCGGGCGCAATCAGGAGCGACTGGAGCGGGCAATCTGCTCCCTGAACAAATCCTTCCCGGAACGTGAGGTTTACGGGTTCCGTTGTGATGTTGCCGATCCGGCAGATGTAAGGAGTTTTGCCGGGTTTGCCGCCGGGCGCCTCGGTCAGGTAGACCGATGGATCAACAACGCCGGAACTGCGGGCCGCCTGAAGCGTCCGTTATGGGAGCTGGAGCTGCCCGATATCCTTGAGACATCAGCAACCAATATGAGCGGTTCGCTTCTGCTCTGTGCTGAAGCGGTCCGGCTTATGGATCGTCAGCCCCTGTCAGGCGAAGCGCGCTATCATATCTTCAATATGGGTTTTTCTTCTCCCGGAGCCGCATTTTCCCGAAGTGCTGTTCCTCACAAGGCATCGAAAAGGGGGGTGGCGGAGTTAACCCGTTTTCTTGCAAAAGAGTTGAAAAGCGCAGGAAAAACAGGTATCGGCGTTCATGAATTAAGCCCCGGTCCGGTATTGACGGACCTTTTGCTCGTCGATGCACCGGCTTCGTCGCAGCGGATTCTGAAACTCATTGCTGAAGAGCCGGAAAGGGTTGCCGCGGTACTGGTGCCGAAAATCCGTAATGTAAGAGACCCTGATGGAGAGCTCCGCTACCGGCCGCTTGCGTTTACCCTGTTGAAGCTCATAGCCGGTATGTCGAAGTCAACCACCGTATAAACTGGTTTGCAGGACGTGCTGAAGTATTGGTCAAAACAGGCATCTGTTCCTGCAGGGTTTTAAATGGAGATAAAATTTCATATTTTCAAGGCCATGAAAACGGCAAGTTAAAAGCAGTTTCAACCTTTTTTCATCCACTCCAATGAAACATCTGCTTCCTTATCTGCTCACTTTTTTTCTTCTTCTCTCCGGCTGTTCTGGTAAAACAGATGAAAAACAGGGGAAAGAGAGCTCATCGGGTGATAAACTGCAGGTTGGACTTGTTTTTGACATAGGCGGAAGAGGGGATAAATCATTCAATGATTCAGCATACAATGGTCTGGAAATGGCCAAAAAAAAGCATGGTATTACGTTTCTCTATGTTGAACCACAGGGAGAGGGAGCTGATCGTGAAGCAGCGCTGCGCCAGATGGCTTCGGATCCGGATATTGATCTGGTAATCGGTGTCGGTCTGCTTTTCAGTGATGATATCACAAGGATTGCGGCTGAATTCCCGGACAAGAAATTTGCATGTATCGATTATATCAGCAAGCCTGGAGCAGCTATTCCTCCTAATCTCCAGGGAATTGTCTTTGAGGAGAAGAAGGGCTCATACCTTGCAGGCGTGCTGGCGGGACTGGCGAGCAAAACAAAAACAGTCGGTTTTATTGGCGGAATGGAGTCTTCGGTTATTAAAAAATTCGAGACCGGTTTTATTGCGGGTGTTCATGCGGTTGATCCAGGTGTCAAGGTTATTTCCGGCTATATCGGTATGACCGGGAGCGCCTTTGCCAACCCCTCAAAGGGAAAGGAGCTGGCTCTTGGCCAGTTTGCAAGGGGCGCCGATATCATCTATGAAGCTGCCGGAGCGAGCGGTCTTGGCGTCATTGAAGCTGCCCGAGAGACGAGGAAGCTTGTTATCTGCACTGACAGGGATCAGGAGCCGGATGCTCCGGGTTTTGTGTTGAGCAGCATGATCAAGGCTGTCGATCGTGCTGTTCTGAAAACGGTTGAGCGTGCTCTTGATGGCTCGTTCAAAGGCGGATCGGTTGCTGTTTTCGGACTGGCCGACCGCTATACCGATTACGTCTACAATGAGAAGAATTCAGCTCTGATCGGAGCGGCAAATCATGAAAAAGTAGAGACTCTTCGTAATAAAATCGTGAGCGGCGAAATTTCAGTTGATGAGAACGGTACCGTACAGTGAGGAGCAGCACAAAAAACGCTTCCGGAATGGCCGGTTATCAGCATTGTGCAGAACAGAGAAATGAAGGTTTGTTAATTATTTTGAAGCGTTTGATTCGTGAATAAAAAAATTCTGGTAACCGGAGCTACCGGTTTCATTGGTTCCCGTCTTGTTATCAAGCTTGCAGCCTCATCTGATGAAATCTTTGTCCTTGTCAGAAAAACTTCTGATTTGACTTCACTCTCTGATGTCCTGGATCGCATTCATCTTATCTATGGCGATATAACAGACAGCGACTCGATTAATGAGGCGATGAAGGGGATCGATCTTGTCTATCATACTGCGGGCCTTACCTATATGGGCGACAAGAAAAATGCACTGCTTTACAAAATCAATGTTGACGGGACGAAAAATATTCTGCGCGCTGCCCTTGCTAACGGAGTTAAACGGGTTATTCATGTCAGCTCCATAACGGCCGTCGGCATAGCATTTGACAAAAAACCGGTGAACGAATCGGTTGTCTGGAATTTTGACTCCATCAGCCTGGAGTATGCCAGAACGAAACATATCGCTGAAGTTGAGGTGGCAACTGCCGTCAAAAAAGGACTTGACTGTGTTATTGTCAATCCCGCATTCGTCTTTGGCGCCGGTGATATAAACTTTAATGCCGGACGTATAATCAAGGATGTCTACAACCGGAAACTCCCTTTCTACCCGCTTGGCGGCATCTGTGTTGTCGATGTTGAAATTGTGGCCGAGACCATCATCGCGGCGATGGAAAAAGGGCGAACGGGCGAGCGCTACATTATCGGGGGGGAAAATGTCTCCTACAAGCAGCTGGCCGACACGATTTCAAGAATTACCGGAGCGCCGAAAATCCATTTTCCGCTGCCCTTCTGGATGGCGAGGATACTGAAGTCGATTCTTGATCTGTACAAGAATAAAAACAGTATCTCGAAGCTCTTCAACCTCTCCATGTTCAGGGTTGCATCCGAGTATCTCTATTTTGATTCATCCAAGGCAATTTGTGAGCTAAATATGCGGTTTGAGCCGCACGAACACAGTATTCGAAATGCCTATGAATGGTATCGCGATCGGAATCTGCTGTAGAGATTTGCCTGTTCAGGGTTTGCGGCAGAAGAGCATCATTCTCGGCGAAACTGTTGCTTCGAACGGGAAACCCTCATAGTCACCGGCAATCGTACTGAGTGAAAATCCCGTTTCACTCAGCATCGACGCTATCTCTTCTCTTGCATAGACTCTCACTGATTCGGTGAAGTTGAGCCTCTCTTCCGCAGGGGAGGTGATGGTGATCGTTTTGGTGATTCTTCCGTTTTCCAGACTCCTCTTCTCATTAACCGTCAGATCGCCAGCCATCCTGCATGAATGCGGAACAAGCGTCCGCTCAAGATGGATGGGATTGATCAGATCGAGCACATACCATCCTCCGCTCTTCAACGCGTCATATACCCTTTGAAGAACCAGCATGTCCTCCTCTTTGGCGGTGAAGTAACCGAAACTGGTGAAGAGCTGTACCACAAGATCAAAGCGCTCCTGCTCCTTGATCTCCCTCATATCGCAGCCGGTAAGCTGCACGTTGAGACAGCCGCTCGCTGCCTCTTTTCTGGCTTCTTCAAGCAGAAAAGGGGAGAGATCGTTTCCGGTTACCGGGTAGCCGAGACGGGCAAATTCAAGGGCGTGACGGCCGGCTCCGCAGGCAATATCAAGGACGGAAACCGAGTGACAGGGCTTACGGTCAAGTTCTGTCAGAGAGAGAATGGTGTGGATGCAGCGTTCGGCCTCATCCCTGTTTCTGTGACTGTAGAGCTGTAGGTAGAAGGGATGGTTAAACCACTCCTCGAACCACGCTGATGGATTTTCTGTTCCCTGCATATCGGAACTCTCGGGTATGGCGGTGAAAAAGAGACGGGAAAAGGAGGGAGTGCAGGGCATCAAATGCAATGCCCTGAACTGATCTGCCGGGCAATTATTTTGCGTAATCGCTGATGGCTTTTGCCAGAATAGGCTGTTCATTCTCGCCATTCGGGATTCTGACATGTTTTTCAACGAATTTCCATGCATTGCTCTTTTCTGATTTTACGGAAAAAACAAGCTTGGCCATTTTGAAGTCGCTGACACCGGTTTTTTTGCCTTTATCTCCAAACGTTTGTTTCTTTGCCATGACGTGTGCGTTAGTTCTTGTTGTTAATACTCGGTACTAAAAGATTTTTCCAAAAATGAACAAGAAAGTAATGAAAATAATAACCGGAAGCAAGTAATCTGTATAAAGGAATCAGTGCAGTTACGGTTCCGAAAAGAGAAGCTTCCCCTTGTGGAATATTCCGCTGGCTTTTCCTTTCAATGTGCGATCAAGAAAGGGGGTGTTTGATGATTTGGAGTGAATCGATTCCGGGGTGCATCTCCACTCCTTTTCGGGATTGATGAAGGTGAAATTGGCAACTTCGCCCGGCGCGAAAAGAATCGGTTTGAGCTTCATGATTCTGCGCGGGTTGACCGAGAGCAGTTCAATGGCCCGAGAGATGGTGATAATCCTCTTTTCCACCAGTTCTGTCAGGGTAAGGCCAACCGATGTTTCAAGTCCGATAATGCCGAACGCAGCCTGGTCGAGGGGGCACTCTTTTTCATGTGATGCATGCGGGGCATGGTCTGTGGCAATGGCATCAATCGTACCGTCGGCAAGCCCCTGCAGAATGGCTTCAAGATTTTCCCTGGAGCCGAGCGGCGGTTTCATCAGATAGTTGCCTTTATCTTCAGCCTGAAAGAGCGACTCATCACAGAGGGTGAAATGGTGGGGTGTAACTTCACAGGTCACAGCCAGTCCATCGCGCTTTGCCTTGCGCACAAGATCAAGCGCAGCTCCGGTACTGATGTGTGCAACATGATAGCGCGGTTTTCTCAGCGGTTCATGCAGTTTGTGCTTCTGCAGGTACTCCATCAGCAGCAGGTCTCTTCCGAGGGTAATGGCTTCGGATATGTCCGGAATGCCTTTCAGGCCGAGTTGTGCTGAAAAAACACCTTCATTCATAACCGCACCCTGGGTAAGGGATTTGTCTTCGCAGTGCTGGATGATGAGGAGATCGAAGTTTGATGCATACTCAAAGGCGAGCCGCATGATCTGACTGCTCTGAATAGCCGTTCCGTCATCGGATACGGCCGTTACGCCATAGGATCGGAACTTTCCGAAAGGGGCAAGATGCTCGCCGCGGCTCTCAACAGTCATCGCGCCGACAACTTCAAGATCTACCGCCAGATTTGCGGCGTGATGACGGATATAGGCGACGCCAAGCGGACTGTCTATAACCGGTTTTGTGTTCGGCATCAGGGCGACTCCGGTAAAACCTCCGGCAGCTGCGGCTTCCGAACCGCTTTCAAGCGTCTCCTTGTACTCCTGTCCGGGTTCACGGAAATGGCAGTGCATATCAAAAAGGCCCGGAGCGAGAATCTGGTCCCGAAGGTCAACAATCCGGTCTTCGGGTGAAGAGGGAAGCGTCTCATTATCGAAGGCGAGCGCTTCAATGATACCCTCATCGGAGACCTTTATGGTTCCGGTGCGATCAAGCTTTTCAAGAGGATTGAGCAGACGGGCCTGCTGAAAAATATAACTCATGGTTCCGGTTCAATAATTTACTGGTGTCAGATAACGTTGGCTTGCAGTTCGGCAACCACCTCAAGGCTTCCGGCTCCCGGTCGGGAAACCCGGCATGTCAGTGCATCACCAGGCCTGACGGCGCCTACTCCTGCGGGTGTTCCTGTAAAAACAAGATCACCGCTTCTTAATCCGTAAAGATACGACAAATAATGAATAAGCATGGCCGGGGGATGGAGCATTTCTGAAACCGCCCCCTGTTGTACCAGCTTGCCGTTCAGCTCCAGCGAAATTTCAAGATCGGGAGGAAATTGTGTTTCGGTGAAGGGAACAAAATCGGAAATCAGGGCGCTTTTACGGAACCCTTTGCTTTTGAGCCACGGGTTGCCCGATTTTTTGGTCGAGAGCTGTTCGTCACGCAGGGTCATATCAAGTCCGGCACCAAATCCGCTGATACAGGTTACAGCCTCCTCAATGGAGCAGCCATCGGTTGATTTGCCGACAAGCAGCACCAGTTCCGCCTCATAATGCATGTTTTCAGAAAGCGGTCTGCCATGAAAAACAGGTATGGTAATCATGCCGTCAGTTTCAAGGGCAGTAGGTGGCTTCATAAAGATAATCGGTTCCTCACTTTGCCGGCTCTGAGCTATCATTGCCGCTGCTTCGAGCTGCTGCATCTCAAGGGCATGATCGGAATAGTTTTTCCCGACACAATAGATGGCGCCGGGATGAATGGAGTTTCGGGGGATCAGGTTTTCCACGCGTTCACCAGGTTGGGATTGTGATGCTGTTGTCTGCTCTCTATGGCTTTCCGGGCGCCCTTTCCTGGGGAGTAGGGCATGCAGGAAAGAACACTATTTTATTATTTTACATTTTATAATGTAGCTGATCTGTTCCATATTATTGGAAAAGAATCATGAAGAGTGAGGGGTGGACCCCTCCCGGCTGTCGGGAGAGCGCTGTAGCAGCAGAAAAAGAAGCGACAAGAGCCCTGATGGCGGAGAGGAGAGGAGCGATCTCTGCAGAGCGCAGGCGTATCATGAGCGAAACCATTTCCGCTCATGTGCTCTCTCTGCCGGAGGTTATGAGTGCCCGTCTTATTGATCTCTATATTCCTCTGCCCGCTCATCCGGAGGTGAACACCTGGCCGCTTGTTGAAGCGTTGACACTCCTCGATAAACAGCTTGCTGTTCCGGTTGTGCAGGATCAGGAGCTCTGTTCAGCGCTCTACCGGAAAGGGGAACCCCTGAGGGGTGCAAGATTCGGCCAGCCGGAGCCCGAGGTGTTGGTGAAGGCTGATGAAGCGATGCTTGATGTTGTGCTTATACCGCTGCTTGCTTTTGACAGAAGCGGATATCGACTTGGTTATGGCAAAGGTTTTTATGACCGGTTTCTTCACCGGCTCTCTCTGGAGGGTTTTCGCCCATTGCGTATCGGACTTGCTTTCAGTATGCAGATGATTGACACCGTGCCTCATGATTCATGGGATGAGCCCCTTGACGGAGTTGTTCATGAAGAAGGATTTATCAGATTTACATAATTTCAGGCTAATTATGCTTCAAGGCAGTGAGGTGAGCAGACCGGAGAGGGTTCAACCGGATTTTTTTGATACCGCATACTATGTCAACCGGGAGCTGAGCTGGATCTATTTCAATCAGCGGGTACTTGAAGAGGCGTTACAACCCGATTTTCACCCGCTGCTCGAAAGGGTGAAATTTATCTCGATTTTCAGCTCAAACCTTGACGAATATTTCATGATCCGGGTTGCCGGTCTTGAGGATCAGTACGAAGCCGGTATTCAGGACAGAACCATTGACGGACTTACTCCGGCACGACAGCTTGAAAAGATCCGGACAATGGTCCTGCAGCAGCTCAGCCAGAGAAATGAGTGCTTCTATAATGACCTCATTCCGGCGCTGAAACGCGAGGGTATTGAGTTTCTGCGTTTTTCCGGACTCTCTGTATCCCAGAAGGAGGTGTTGCGTCACTATTTTCGAAAGGAGATATTTCCGGTACTCACCCCGCTTGCTTTCGATACCGGGCACCCCTTTCCCTTCATGTCCAATCTTTCATTGAATCTTGCCATCGAGCTGGAGGACGAAGAGAACCGGGCGCTGAAGTTTGCCCGGGTGAAGGTTCCGAGCATTCTGCCGCGCTTGCTCCGCCTGAATGATATCGAGGGATTTGAAGCGGGCGATGATATCATCCGCTTTATCTGGCTTGAAGATCTCATCGAGAATAATCTGGAACAGCTCTTTCCGGAAATGAGGATTATCCAGTCACATCTCTTCCGGCTGATTCGTGATGCGGATATTGAAATTGAGGAGGATGAAGCCGGTGACCTCCTTGAAACCATAGAGCAGGGTCTGCTGTCACGCAGGTATGGAAAGGTTGTGCGGCTCGATATCACTCCCGATATGCCGCAGTCGGTCAGAAAGCTGCTGATGAAAAATCTTGAGGTGACTTCGCGCAATGTTTACGAGATTGGCGGAGTGCTCGGTCTGGGTTGTCTCATTGATCTGTTGAAGATTGACAGGCCTGAACTCAAGGATGAACCGTTTGTTCCCTATAACCGGGTTGAAGAGGAGTACGGAGAGGATCTGTTCGGAGCCATCAAGGCAAAGGATCAGCTGCTCCATCACCCCTATGATTCATTTCAGCCGGTTGTTGATTTTATCAACCAGGCCGCAGTGGATCCCGATGTGCTCTCCATAAAGCAGACACTTTACCGGGTAGGCGGCAACTCTCCGATTGTCAAGGCACTGATGAAGGCGGCTGAAGAGGGTAAACAGGTGGCTGTACTTGTGGAGTTGAAGGCCAGGTTTGATGAAGAGAACAATATTGTCTGGGCAAGGGCACTTGAAGATGTCGGTGCGCATGTTGTCTATGGTCTTCCCGGCCTGAAGACCCATGCCAAGCTCACCATGATTGTGCGCCGTGAGCAGCACCGCCTGAAACGCTATCTCCATCTTGGTACGGGAAATTATAATCCGGTAACAGGAAAAATCTATACCGACTACTCACTCTTTACGGTTAATGAGCGTCTTGCCAATGATATTGCCGAACTCTTCAACGCCCTGACCGGGTACTCCCGGCACACCGGATATAAAAAGTTGCTTGTCTCACCGATCAACACCAGAAAACGGATCATTGAACTGATTGAGCGGGAGGCAGAGTGGAGCCGGAAATCGGACAGGGGGAGAATCATCATGCAAATGAATGCCCTTGTCGATGCGCAGACCATACGCGCACTCTATAAAGCATCCTGTGAAGGGGTGAAGATCGATCTCATTATCCGTGGTATCTGCTGTCTTAAGCCCGGCATTCCGGGAGTGAGCGAACATATCCGCGTTATCAGTGTTACGGGACGCTTTCTTGAGCACAGCCGGGCCTACTATTTTTATAATGGAGGCAGGGCGGAACTCTTTTTGGGCAGTGCCGATCTTATGCCGAGAAATCTTGATCACCGGGTCGAGACACTCTTTCCGGTTTTTGACAAAGCATGCATCCGTTCGGTTAAATCCGATCTTGACCTGATTCTCTCTGATAATGTCAAGGCCTGGCAGATGCAGGCCGACGGTACCTACTCGCTTGTTGATAATGATGCGCCGGAAATCAACAGTCAGTCACTCTTTTTAAGCCGATCTACCATCAAAAAAACATCGTTTAAATTTAAAGTCAAAGAATTATGAAAATAGCAGTAGCAAGTGATCATGCCGGTTTTGAATCAAAAAAAACCGTTGTCGCATGGCTTGAAAAGCATGGTTATGCGTGCAGTGATATGGGCCCGTATAATGAAGAGTCTGTCGACTACCCGGATTTTGCCCGTAAAGTTGCACAAGGGGTTGCAGCAGGTGAGTTTGATCAGGGTGTTCTGCTCTGTGGCACCGGCATCGGAGTTTCCATAGCTGCCAATAAAGTGAAGGGTATTCGTGCCGCCCTTGCCTGTAACCCTGAATTTGCAACCCTTGCCCGGCAGCATAACAATGCCAATATTATCTGTTTTTCCGCCCGCTTCTCCGATAAAGCGACAATTGAACAAAGCCTTCAGAACTGGTTTGCCGCAGAATTTGAGGGGGGACGCCATGAACGCAGAGTTGAAAAAATTGAACCATGCTGTTGAGTGAGTGCATAGAGCGCCGTCTTGATACTACCTATCCGTTTTTCACGGATGATGCTCCGGCGTCTGAAGTTTACGCCCGTATGCGTCAGGGGGAGCTTGCGTCTGCGCCGGTACTCCATGAGGGAAAGGTCTGCGCTATGGTTACGATTCCGGATCTTGTGACGGCAGTCCAGTCGAAAAAAACAGCTGCGCTCTCGCTGCGCGATCTCGCGCTGCCGGAGCAGGGCGGTATCGGAGTTCATGAGCATCTCTTTGACATTTTTCCAGGAGCGCTCCTCTTTCCCGGAACGATAATTCCGGTTACCCGTGATGACGGCAGTTACGCCGGAACGATTGAAAAAAAGGTGGTTCTTGAGAAAATTGCAGAGGTGTTTCATCTCGGAGAGGAGAGCCTGACGCTTGAGCTTGACGTGCCCTCCTCCGGCCTGAAGCTCTCCGAGGTCATAGCCTCAATTGAGAATAATGATGCCACCGTTCTCAGCAGTGGCCTCTACCACGCCGATTCAGAAGGGGAGGGGATGATTGTCACCTTCAGGGTTCTGACGCATGACTGGTTCCGTCTGGTGCAGAACATGGGGAAATACGGCTATTCGATCCGCTACTCAACTCCGCTCTCCGATGAGGGCGAGGATGAGATGAGAGAAAAGGCATTGGAGTTTATCCGTCTCATGGATATGTAGGGCACAGCTATAAATCTGTTCCGCAATGTGATTGCTGCGTTGGGTGGTGCTCGATATCCTCATGTACTACGAGTACACTCTGGTATCTGCGCTCCATTCGCCTTGCACTCAAACTGCTCACGACGATTTTTAGCGGTGCCCTTTTGCATATACAGCGATGGGCCACTAACGACAGGCTCCTGATCTCTTGCGTTATCGTTACTTCGGAACAAAGTAATAGAGATGCCTAAGCGTAGTGGCGCACCGCGGCCATCACCACCCCCTGAATGCGAAAGTCCATATCAGCGGTAATGGCTATCGGAGGGTAGCGCTTGTTTTCAGGCATCAGGGAGATGGTGCCGGTATTGCTGATGCAGAGCGTTTTGACGGTTACCTCACCGTTTATGCAGGCAACCACCACCTGGCCGTCCCGTGCGGTCGTTCTCGCCTCAACCATAAGGAGATCTCCCGGCATGATGCCGATATCAACCATGCTGTCACCGTTGACCTTCAGGGCATAGATATTCTTTTTACCCTGGGCCCATGATGCCGGCATATCAAGGTACTCTTCGATTTCATCCGAAGCGGGATCAGGCATCCCTGCCGGAACCGCAGAGCTGTAGAGCGGCACTTTGGCAAGCGAGGGACTTTCAGGCTCGATCGTGTTGATGACGAACTGCTGCATCTGCTTTTCAAGCATGGTGATTCTCCTGCTGAATTCATCAGGGGAGATCCCGCTCTCTTCCGGTTTTTTCAGCATGGATCCCTCCCCGGAGAGGAGCCACTCCGGATTGAGGGGGAACTCCTGGCATATTGAGATCAAAACAGAGGCTTTGGTGCCGCCCTTGTCATTTTCAATTTCAGATACCCTGTTGCCGGAGAGACCTATTTTTTCGCCAAACTCCTCCTGGCGAAGACCGAAGTGATCACGCACCGATTTGATGCGGGTACCGAGAGAGCAAGCTTGTTCCATGGTTGTGCGAGTCTGTGAAATTACCGCGGCTATTATCGGAATATCGATAAAAATTTAGAATAAATCACTATAACCCGAGCATTTCCCTCTCTCCCGCCTCCCGAATCCTCTCCGACCTCTTCTCCTTAATCCATCAGCCAGCATTCAATATTCAGAATCTCCTCATGCCTTTTGGTAGAGTTAGTCGAGAACATCCCGTAGCACAATAGAGTGTTTTTTGGTGCCTTTGTATCGGTTTTTTATTGGCGATTGAAATCGAAGGTCGTATCGTATTTCAGATGGTCAATCAATAGAAATCATAGTATGGACAAAGTTACCTTATTACCGAAATACCAGGTGGTTATTCCCTTGAGAGTAAGGGAGTCAATGAAGTTAAAACCTGGCCAGAAGCTGCAGGTTATATACAGTATGGCGATCGTATTGAGCTGGTGCCGCAGAAAAAGATATCCACAATGCGGGGATTTCTTAAGGGTATATCGAGAGATGTTGAAAGGGAGGAGGAGATTGCTTGAATTTTTTGCTGATGGGCAAAATGCAGATATTTTTGCCGGGCCGCTAAGGGATATCGAAACGGTCCTGGTCCCTTCGACACGCCACTATGAAGTTTTCAAGGTAGTTCTGAGGCAACGAAACGAATCTGATGCCATGCAGGCGGAGAGGTTTACGCTGAGACTCTTCTTTTAGGCTTTTGAGCCGGGACTCCATACAGCATTCCTTCAGCACTGATGTCCTCATCGATTTCTGGCCAATGGATGCCAATACCGTCAGCAATGATCTCAAAGTTGTTTCTCTGCTCCGTTGAAGCTTCCGATAAGCGCCATGACCATGTCAGCGGGACGCTGATCGTTCGCCCGTCATCAAGTGTTGCTGCAATTACTTCTCGGGTGATTTTAACCGCCCTGATTCTTGGCTCGTTATTGACCGCAGTGTTCATACCAGTAACTTTTTATGATGTTGCTTTCAATCCGAATAATCTTGTAGATCGTATTGAGTTCTTTTGAAGCAAAGCCATGATTATTGGCCAATGAAAGAGGCTCTACCCAGAATTTACAGATATTGTTTCCTTTGCTCACGTGTACATGCATTGGCTCGTTACAATCAAAGCTAAAGAAAAAGAATCGAAATCCATTCGACAGCTCTCTAATCGTTGGCATGGCTGTTAATTTGACGGCTCATGATTTTGTGTTTAAGGGTAATTTACGGATTTATTTCGCAGAATGCATAAGCAAGAGCGTTATGGTTGAAACGCAGGGCGCCGTTATAAGCAGCAGTAAAAACAGTGAAAGCTCTGCACGCAGGGGGATTGTTATCGGTATCTACGGGAAGTACAGTAAATCATGAACGTCCCGGAGTTTCATGAACGTCCCGGAGTTTCACAGGACATGAAGAGTGGAGCATTTGAAAAACAGGATATCCAGCGTTTCGCCACCAAAATCGGCACGCACCCGGCGATTGTTGCCGGAAGACTGGCCAACCGTGGGGTGATGAAACAGCATATCGGTAATGTGTACGGATTTTATAAAAAAGTTGAACTAAAGGGTTGAAGCCGGGAGTAAAGAAGGCAAATCAGAACTTGGAGCTTTTGATTCCGGCATCAATCCGACCAAAGCAACACCCCTTCTTTTTCCGTTCCTGACCGATTACCTTGCAATTAACTTGCGTTATTTTTCCCTTACCGGAAACAGTCATGGAAACCTCAGGTATCGAGCCTGAGAGAGAGTGGCTTTTATCGTTGCAAAACAATGTCCCGGAGTTTCACCCACTGATATAGCAGTTGAGATTGTTATGTGGAGCAGTCAGGATTTTAAACTCATCGAATTCGAGATGTTTAGAACTAACATGGTCACCAACCGTCTGAAACGGATCAACCAGATTGCCATCCGTCAGATGAAAACCCTCAAAGCGGCTGCGCTTTGCTCATTTTTGGATGAAACTGGAACGGAGGATAAGGTATGAGCGATTACGATAAATTATTCAAATCGGTCAGCGCTCTTGCTGAACAAATCCGGGACCTCCAAATCATTGCTGTGAAGCAGTATACTCCTGTGGTGGAAGCCATCATTGCTTCACGCAGTCGTGATGTCTACCATATCGAGCATACGCTTGACGGTTTGCTTGATTTTTGTTGCTACGACCCTGCGCTTCAGCTCTACAGAAGGCTTTGTCGTTATTACTTCAGTATTGATCCTGTCGCAACAGCAAGCTATGTCAACATCTATCGGGAAATGTGGGATTCAGAAGAAAAAGATGAAGAGGATGAATGTTGATTTTCCGGTCCGGATAATTGAGTCGCTTTACTGCATCCAGAGTGAATCACAACCATCCATGAGGGGAGGGTAGCTGTTCGGATGATTGCATTTGGTTTGTTTGTAGAGTTAGTTTTTGAAGGTTCCGGAGTTTCACGTTTCAGGTGTCCCCATAATGACCTCGCGCCGAGATCACAAAGACAGTCACAATGCTTTTCGAGATTTGATAAACAATTCGGTGCTGCTTGTTTTACCGCCTTGACCAGTAACCTGACAAATCCCCGCGTAAAGATTCAGGTTTGCCAATACCGGTTGTAGGATGAAGTGCCAGCTCTTTGAAAATCCGGTCAATTTTTCTGATAACGGATTTTTCTCCAACTTTCTGCCAGTACTGAAGGTCAAGCTTGGCCTCTTCAGAGACTATGACAGAATACTGTCCCATATGTTATTCGGGTCAGTTATTTTTGTGACTCTCCCTTCCTTGATATCTTTTTTGCCGCGTTCAATGGCTTCAATGACTTTGGGATTGGCAAAATAGTTGTCTGTATCGGCAGTTTTTTTTGCGAGTGAAGGGTTGGGGCTGTTTTTTCGCTTGAGAAATTCAGCAAAATCGAGCACCTCGTGGAGCATCGGTTCGGGAAGATCTTTTACTGCCCGGTATATTTTCTCGGCTGTTGTCATGGTCACTCCTTGTGCATATCGTAATAAGAGAAAATTTGTTCTTCAATTTAACGAATTTTCTGATTGGGTTTACGAAGAGGATGAAATAACAGAATGGGGGAGCCAGACTCCAGCATTCAAAATTTAAAATCTCTTCAACCCTGAAATTTACCGGATAATTACGACCGAATTTCTTGGCGTGGTTTTATGGTGGTTCTGAGAGAGCAGTAGTTTCCTGTGGGCAGGAGGCACCGGAACCCTCTTTTCTATGTTGACATATCGTTTTAAATCTGGTGAAATCGTTTAAGCGAACGCAATAGATTCGTATATTTAAAGCTGTTTGGTCTATACCCTTAACGACATCATCGCTTGCTTTTGAAAGAGAGGTTCCCGGTAAACCCTGTGTAGCATGTTTTGGGATTAAAAGCGCTTTTAATCACCACATGAGATATCTCGTTACGTTGCTTTTTGACAAGGAAACAAGTGAGCAAATATAATAGAACTGAATAAAATGAGTCAAAGTCGGTGATGAAGAAAGAGAAGTACAGCATGTCATTCACGACAGGTGGTCTTTTTTATCGCGAATCGGTGGCCTTGGCTATGTTGTTTGTTGAGCTGAACGACTGGGATAGTGTCAGAGAAAAGGTTCTTTCCGAAAACCTGTTACAGTACAGAACACTCAATACATCGAAGCGTCAATGCCGAGAAATTATCTCAAGGTTGAAAACTCTTGCCCCGAAGGAGCTGGATTTGCTGATTTCCGGAAGTACCCAGGAGCAGAAGTGTCTGCTTTGGCTTGCAGTTTGTCGTCACTACAGGTTTATTGCCGAGTTTGCTGAAGAGGTTATTCGGGAGCGATACATCGGTCTGAAGCATGATCTTCACTATGAAGAGTTCGACTTCTTTTTCGGTAAAAAGGCCGAGTGGCTTCCTGAACTTGAAGAGATAAAGCCAACTACCAGAAACAAACTGCGTCAGGTCTTGTTCAAAATATTGCGTGAAGCTGAACTCCTGACAGTCAGGAACACCATTAATGCCTCAATGCTGAGTCAACGGCTTCTGGCAGCTATACCGCGCCAGCGGCGCAAGGATATTTTTTTCTTTCCGGTATTTGAATCCGATCTAAAGTGGAGTGCCGAATGAGTGCGGATATGGGAAAAAAGACAATGAATGAGCGATTGCCGCATTTGTTCAATGTCATCTCAGGTCGTCGTTTTTTGGAAAAAAGGGCTCTGAACGGGGAGATTCCATTTTACGTCTGTGCATACCCCCCTGAAGAGTCAGTAGATATGGAGCGTCTACAACGGCAGCTTGCCAACCGGCTTGAGCAGGCAGGTGTCAGGGTGCTGGATATCAACCTTTATGACCTCTCCATCGAGATGCTCAAAGAGCGGGGAATCTGGAAGCAACTCCTCGATATGGAGAAATCCGTCACCAAGGATCAGCTCAAAGAGTTGCTTCAGGGGGTATTGGATCCCGAAGCACACCTAATACCAGCAATAGCCATAAAACTTGCGAAGAGTGATTTTGATGTCCTCTTTCTTTCAGGTGTTGGAGCGGTGTTCCCTTATATCCGTTCTCACAACGTTTTGAATAATCTGCAGAGCACGGCAAAAGAGAAGCCAACAGTTATGTTTTTTCCGGGCACCTATGAACACTGCCAGGAATCAGGCGCGTCACTCGATCTCTTCGGAAAGTTACATGACGACAAATACTATAGAGCTTTTGACATCTCTCATTGCGAAGCATAAACGAAAATAACAGGATGATTCTTAAGAGCATTTTCAAAAAGCCGGTTGATCGCCCGATTGAAGGGGTCATTAAAGCTGATGATGAAGCAAGCCTCCGGCTTGAAATCGAAGAGTATGTCCTGACCAGTGAGGTGGAAAAACGTCTGGAGTTATTTCTCGATGCTTACAACAATTACGAAGGGGCTAACGGGGTTTGGATCTCCGGCTTCTTTGGCTCAGGAAAATCGCATTTGCTCAAGATACTCGCAATGCTCCTTGAAAATCGGGAGATAGACGGAGCATCGGCTCTTGACCTGTTTCTCTTGAAATGTGTCGATAACGAGATACTTCGTGCCGATCTCAAGAGAGCGGTTACCACCCCTTCTAAAAGTATTCTCTTCAATATCGACCAGAAAGCTGATGTTATCAGCAAATCGCAGTTCGACGCTCTGCTTGCTGTTTTTGTCAAGGTGTTCGATGAAATGTGCGGCTACTATGGAAAACAGGGGCATATTGCACAGTTTGAACGTGATCTCGACAGTCGGGGACTCTATGAAAAGTTTAATACAGCCTATCAATCTATTACCGGAAAAGAGTGGCAAAAAGGGCGCGAACAGGCGCTCCTCGAATCGCAGAATATTGCTCAAGCTTATGGCGAGGCAACCGGTGAATCAGCCAGCGCCGCCGCTGGTATTCTCGATAAATACAGAAGCCAATACAAGGTTTCAATTGAGGATTTTGCCGATCAGGTTAACGCCTATATCAACAAGCAATCACCCGGCTTCCGGCTGAACTTCTTTGTTGACGAGGTGGGTCAGTATATCGCCGAAAACGTCAAGTTGATGACCAACCTGCAAACCATTGCCGAAAGTCTTGCAACAAAAAGTCGAGGCCGGGCATGGATCATCGTTACCTCCCAGAACGACATGAGCACGGTTCTCGGTGAAATGAACCGTCAGCAGAGCAACGATTTCTCAAAAATCATGGGCCGCTTTGCAACCAAAATGCCGCTGACCAGCACCAATGTGGCAATGGTGATTCAGAAAAGGCTTTTAGCCAAAACAGAAGAGGGTACAGAACTCGTTTCTGATCTTTACCACCGGGAGTCAAATAACTTCGGGACACTTTTCAGTTTCACCGACGGTTCGCGCGATTACAAGCACTATAAGGACCGGGAGGAGTTTATTCAGAGCTATCCTTTCGTGCCCTACCAATTTGAACTCTTTCAGTCAGCAATAGAGAACCTATCCCGCCACAATGCCTTTGAAGGCAAGCACAGCTCGGTTGGTGAGCGTTCAATGCTCGGTGTCTTCCAGCAGGTTGCCATGCAGATCAGTGGTTATGAAATCGGTCAATTGGCCTCTTTTGACCTTATGTTTGAAGGCATTCAAACAGCATTAAAGGCCCAGACGCAAAAAGCGGTTTTCACCGCAGAGCGGCAACTGGGCAATGAATTTGCCTTAAAAGTGCTGAAAGCTCTTTTTCTTGTAAAATATATCAAAGAGTTCAAGCCATCGCTCCGCAACCTCTGCGTTCTGATGCTTGATGCTTTTAACCAGGACCTGCCCCAATTGCGAAAGCATGTTGAAGAGGCGCTGAACTATCTGGAACAGCAGACCTACATAAAAAGAAATGGTGAGCTCTATGAGTACCTCACCGATGAGGAAAAGGATATCGAAAAGGAGATCAAGAACACCGAAGTTGAATCAACAGAAGTTGCTGCAGAACTGGAAAAGATTGTTTTCGATCATGTTATCAAGCAGAGGAAGATCCGCTACGATGACAACGGGCCGGATTATCCCTATTCCAGAAAACTTGATGACCGTCTGCACGGTCGTGAATACGAGTTGGCTATTCATGTTGTCACCCCATTCCACGAAAACGCCGAGAATGAAAGCATTCTGCGCATGCAGAGCATGGGTCGTGATGAACTTCTGGTGCTGATGCCTCCTGACGACCGGCTTATGCGGGATATTACGCTCTACAAACAGACTGAGAAGTATATCCGCCAGAACATAACGACATCCCAGCAAGAGGCTGTTACCCGCATACTGACCAATAAAGGTGATCAGAACAGGGATCGATACAGGGAGTTGGAGTTGCGACTGCAAACGCTGCTTGGAAGGGCAAAACTATTTGTTGGTGGCAGTGAGATAGAAATAGGTGGTGAAGATCCTCAAAGCAGGATCATCCGGGGTTTTCATCAGCTTGTCATTCAGGCATATCCCAATCTCCGCATGCTTCGCGGCATTACCTATTCCGAAAACGATATTGCGGGTTGTCTCCGGCAAACTCAGGAGGCATTGTTCGGAACTGATGTAACCTCATTGGCGGAATCCGAGCAGGAGGTGCTGGCCTTTATCCAGAGCAACAACCGGAGTGGCGTTCGCACAACGCTGAAGCTCCTGCTGGAAAGGTTTGAGCATAAACCAAATGGCTGGTACTATGCCGCCGTGCTCTGCACACTGGCCAAACTCTGTGCACGTGGCAAGGTTGAAGTCCGATCAGAAAGCAATACCCTTGAAGATGACGAACTCGAACGGGCACTGCGCAATACGCACGGCCATGGCAATGTTATTCTGGTGCCACAGGCTGATTTTACCGCATCACAGGTTCGCAACCTGAAAGAGTTTTATGAAGAGTTTTTTGACGTTTCTCCAGTTGCCACTGAAGCCAAGGCTCTCAGCAGGGAAACAGGTGAAGCATTGCAGAATAAAATGCTTGAACTGGCTCCATTTGTGGCACAATCTGCGCTCTATCCGTTCCTGAATGCATTGAATCCGGTTATTGAAAAGCTGAAATCGGTGAGCGGAAAACCCTATACATGGTACCTTACGGATTTCCTGAAAGAGGCTGATCTGTTGCTTGACCTGAAGGAAACGGTTATCGACCCGATCCGCAAGTTCATCAGCGGCCCACAAAAAAACATTTTTGATGCTGCCCGTAAAATGGTGCGGGATCAGGAATCGAATTTCGCCTACATCCAGGGAGATGAATCAGCGCTCCTCTCCAAGGCACTGCTTGATCCGGAATGTTACAAGGGGAACAGCATACAGCAGGTGAAAACACTTGTAGATACCCTTCAGGAAAAGGTCGGGGCGCAACTCGAAGCTGAGATATCCAGTGCAAAGGCAGCATCCCAGGCACTTAAGGATCGCCTTTGCAATATGGCTGAATTCAGCTCTCTCACTGTGGAGCAGCAGGCAGAGATAACGCAGCCATTCAGAGATTTCACTCAATCAGTAGAGCGTCAACAGCTTATTGCAGTGATTCGCGACATGCAGCGGCGCTTCGAGGAAAAAGAGTACCAGCAACTCTTATCCCGATTGACAGCCCTGTCGCAGCCAAAACCGCAACGCTCAAATCTGGCACAGACATCTGAAACAGAAAAGCATCTGACAAGCGTCTATCCCCCTATAGCTGAGCCAAAAGTAGAGTATATCCCCGGACGTTCAATCAAAGTCTCCTTCAAAAAAGCATGGCTGGCCGATGAGTCCGATGTAGAGCTTTATCTGGCTTCCTTGAGGGACGCTTTGCTTTCAGAGATTCGCAGCGGGAAAAGAATTCAAATTTAGGTATTGCCAATGAGCGAGACAGTTCAACAACTCAGTAAGCTGATCAGCCAGGGAGAAACCCTGACGGTGGAATTCAAGAGCGATCTGAAAAGTCTGCCTGATCGTGATTTATTGGCGGCAGTGGTTTCTCTGGCCAATACCGAAGGAGGTGAACTGCTGCTCGGCGTTGAGGACGATGGCCGGATCACTGGTTTACATGCGAACCATCTTAATGTTTCGGGAATTCCTTCTCTGGTTGCAAACAAGACAAATCCTGCTCTCTCCATCAGAGTGGATCGGTTCGAGTTGCAAGGCAAATCAATCGCTCGAATCATTGTGCCGAAGTCGAGGCAACTGGTCTCAACCTCTGACGGCCTTCTGGTCCGTCGTCGTCTCAAGCTCGACGGCACACCGGAGGCAGTTCCTTTCTATCCTCATGAGTTTATACAACGCCAGTCTTCTCTGGGGTTGGTCGATCCCTCTGCCATGTTGATGGAACAGATTACGGTTGACCAATTTGATCCACTTCAACGCCTTCGTCTTCGAAATGCCATCAAAAAATACGGGGGCGAACAATCCCTGTTTTCGCTGGCGGACGAAGAGCTGGATGGTGCCTTGGGGCTGGTCATGGACCATCAAGGGCGAAAGCGCCCCACTGTTGCAGGCTTGCTTATTTTGGGAAGTGAAACTCTACTGCGCCAATACTTGCCTGCTTATGAAGTTGCATTTCAGGTACTGCGAGGCACCGATGTTCGTGTCAACGAGTTTTACCGAAAGCCCCTGCTTGAGACCTTTGAGGAGGTTGAATTGCAGTTCAAGCCGTGGATTGTTGAAGAGGAAATTCAGGTAGGATTGTTTCGTGTACCAGTTCCGAACTATGATCGCAGGGCCTTCCGTGAAGCCTTTGTGAATGCGTTGGTTCACCGCGATTTCAGTACACTTGGGGCGGTTCACATCAAACTCGATGATGATGGTTTGAACATCAGCAGCCCTGGCGGATTTATTGAGGGTGTGAATCTCAATAATCTGCTCGTGGCGCCTCCGCGCTCGCGTAATCCGTTATTGGCCGACATTATCAAGCGGATTGGTCTGGCTGAACGGACTGGTCGAGGCATTGACCGCATTTACGAAGGTATGTTACGCTATGGTCGCCCGGCACCCGATTATTCGCTCTCCAACGCCTATACCGTCACTCTTTTTCTTTCAAATGCTTCCGCCGATCTCGATTTCCTCAAGATGGTGGTGGAGCAGGAGGATAAGCTTGGAACCATGCCGATCGATTCATTGATCATCCTGTCCCGCCTTCGAGAAGAACGTCGTTTGACAACGACTGATCTTGCTCCATCCGTGCAAAAGCCGGAAGCCAATGTGCGTGCTACACTGGAAAAGCTGGTCGAAACCGGTTTTCTGGAGCCACATGGAACCGGTCGTGGTAGATCATACATCCTGAGTGCACGGATGTACCAGAAAGCAGGACAGCGCGCAGAATATATCCGTCAGGCAGGGTTCGATTCTATCCAGCAGGAGCAGATGGTGCTCAATTATATTGGCAAGCACGGCAGTATAAAAAGGGCCGAAGTAGTCGAGCTGTGTCGTCTTAGCCCGGATCAAGCGTATAAGCTGTTGCTAAGACTTAAGCAACGGGGTGAAATCGAACAAATAGGGCAAAGAAAGGGGGCGTTCTATGAGCGCAAGCGTTAATTTTTGCGTCAGGCGCAAATATATGCGCCTGTTTATGCGTCAGGCGTATATGGCCAATTGAATCTACAACATAGCAAGGATTGGGATAGATTTTGATGGAAACAGCAAAACTCAAAAAATTCGCACAGTTTGCCCGTCGCAGCTTGATTGAGCAGGTCTCTGCCAAACTCAATCTGGTGATGGCCGATGGAAGTGCCGCCCGGCGTGAACAACCGAAGGCGATAGCCGAGCTCGAAAAGCAGCTTCAGGAGCATAACCGGGAACAGGTAATTGAGCGAATAGCCTACACCTGGTTCAATCGCTTTTGCGCCTTGCGCTTCATGGATGTGAACCGCTACACACGGATTGGTGTTGTTTCGCCTGCAGAAGGTCAGTTCCAGCCTGAAATCCTCGCTGAGGCCAAGATGGGCCATATTGATGAAGAGATGGTGTCTGAAAAGATCCGCCAACAGATTTTTGCTTTGCTTGCCGGTTCTTTACCCAGTCGCGATCCGCAGTCTGAGGCCTATCGCCTGCTTGTGGTTGCAGCCTGTAACGATTTCCACAGGGCGATGCCCTACCTTTTCGAGCGCATTGCTGATTTCACCGAACTTCTGATGCCCGATGATCTTCTCTCCGGCAACTCAATTCTTGCTTACACCCGTGAAACAATGACCCCGGATGTTTGCGGGGATGTAGAGGTAATCGGCTGGCTCTACCAGTTCTACATCTCTGAGAAGAAGGATAAGGTGTTCGACGGGCTGAAGAAAAACAAAAAGATAACACCCGAGAATATCCCTGCTGCCACCCAGCTTTTCACGCCACACTGGATTGTGCGCTACCTGGTGGAAAACTCCCTCGGCCGTTTGTGGATGTTGAATCGACCCAACTCGCGGTTGATTGATCGGATGGAGTATTACATTCGACCAGATACTTCAGTTGGAAGTGAAAAGTGGGAAGTGGAAAGCAAGGAGAATCAATATGGCCGTGCAAAATTATCGGGAACTAATAGTCTGGCAGAAGGCGATGGATATGGTCGAGTGGGTGTATCAGGCAACCAAGGCGTTTCCCAAGGAGGAGCTTTACGGTCTGACCAACCAGGTTCGCAGAGCGGCAGTGTCGATTCCGTCGAACATAGCGGAGGGGCAAGCACGTCAATCGACAGCGGAGTTCAAAAACTTTCTATCCATAGCGCAAGGATCGAGAGCCGAAGTGGAAACGCAAATCATGATAGCTCAGCGGCTGGGGTATCTTCCGCAACAGCAAACCGATCAGATTCTCAATCTATCCGAGGAAATCAAGCGGATGATCTATTCATTAACAGCGAAGCTGAAATAACTTCCCACTCTCCACTTCCCACTTCCCACTCCGCTGCCACACGCCAAGAAGACTTCTTACGCATAGAAAAGCCCGAGGACATAAAAATCTGCGATCCGGCCTGCGGCTCCGGCCATATGCTGACCTATGCCTTTGACCTGCTCTATGCCATTTACGAGGAAGAAGGCTACGAGCCCGCCGAGATTCCGGAGAAGATCCTCACGAACAACCTCTACGGCATCGAGATCGACGAACGCGCCGGAGAACTTGCGGCCTTTGCACTGACCATGAAGGCCCGCTCAAAGCAGCGCCGATTCTTCAACAAGGGCGTCAAACCGAACATCTGCGTGCTGGAGAATGTCCGCTTCGACGAGGGCGAGCTGAAAGAAGTGGGTAGTGAGAAGTGGGTAGTGGGTAGTGAAAAGCAAAAAGCCCTCTATCACGATCTGAATCTGTTTGAAGAGGCTGACAATTTTGGTTCATTACTCCGTCCGCATCTGCCGCTTGAGGATATTGAGTCTTTTCAAAAAACTATCCACTCCACACTTTCCACTTCCCAATCTCTCTTCGACAGCATGACCCATCAGAAGGTGCTGCAAGCCCTGCGGCAGGCTGATTACCTGAGTCCCAAATACCATGTGGTGATTGCCAATCCGCCGTATATGGGTGGCAAAGGGATGAATGGAAGATTGGCTACGTGGGTAAAGGACAATTACCCGAACAGCAAATCCGATCTGTTTGCGATGTTTATAGAGCGAGGACTCGAATTAGTACCCAAACATGGTTATAGCGCAATGGTGACGATGCAGAGTTGGATGTTTCTTTCATCATTTGAGTTATTAAGAGCGAAACTTTTGGCCCAGACCTCCATCGAGTCCATGGCACATATGGCCAATATGGTTATGGGGATTGCTTTTGGTACTTCAGCAACTATCTGGAGGATTGGGAGACGTAACACAAGTGTGGGTGCTTATTGCTACGTCGAATATAATGATCTCGGAAATGATAAGATTCCCAAAAATTTTCCACCACGAAACGAGAGAAATCGCAAGCGCGAATCCCACGGATGGCTTTATCGCATCACTTCTGCAGACTTCAAGAAGATACCTAGCATTCCAATTGCTTACTGGGTAAGCAGTAAGTTTGCGGACTCATGGAGCGTAAAAGAACTGGTAGAGAACATAACTATTTCGGATGGTCAAAATAAAACAGGAGATAACCTGAAGTTCCTCCGATTCCACTGGGAGTTGGATAGAAATAGGTTTTTGAATTCAGCGTGGATCCCTTATGCCAAGGGCGGTCCTTGGAGAAAATGGTATGGAAATGAGGAATTACTTATCGATTGGTCGGATGAGGCTCGCCGACATTTTAGAAAAGACAAGATCGCGAGGCTAATTCCTGAATATCTTTGGTATAAAAAGGGAATATCTTGGAGTTTTATTACCACTAAAGATGTTGGTTTTCGCTATTTGCCTGAAGGTGGGACGTTTGATGTGCAAGGCTCAACCTTGTTTTTCAAAGATGAATCAAAACTTTGTAACGTACTTGCACTTTTGAACTCCAAGCCAGTTAATAGCCTTTTACGGATTCTGAATCCGACTATTAGTTTGCAGGTTAAAGATGTGCGCGGAGTACCAATACCAGATAATTTCTCATTTGAAAAAACAGACAGTCTTTGCAACTCCGCTATTCACATTTGTAAAGGGGATTGGGATTCATACGAAACCTCTTTGGACTTCACCAGCCTGCCGTTACTGCAAGTGGTTAGTGGTCAGTGGCCAGTGGTCAGTGAAGAAAAAAGCTCCAGGTTACAACTAACCACTGGTCACTATCCACTGGCCACTAAACTCAGCGAAGCATTCGCGAAACTCCGCGCCCACTGGCAGGAGATGACGCTGGAGATGCAGCGGCTGGAGGAGGAGAATAACCGCATCTTCATCGACGCATATGGCTTGCAGGATGAGCTGACGCCCGAAGTGCCGCTGGGCGAAATCACCCTGACCTGTAACCCGCACTACCGCTACGGCGTGGAAGAGTGTGAAGTGGGAAGTAAGAAGTGGGAAGAGATGGAGTCTCGACTGCTCCAGGACACCATGAAAGAACTGGTCAGTTATGCGGTGGGGTGTATGTTTGGGCGATACTCTCTTGATATGCCAGGTCTTGTCTTAGCGAATCATGGAGAGGGCATTGAGGATTACTGCAGGAAAATAGAGGAGTACCGAACCAATGAGCGTGAAAAATTATCGCGAGTTGATTGTCTGGCAGAAGGCGATGGATTTGGTGGAGCTGATTTATCAAGTGACCAAAAACTTTCCCAAGGAGGAACTGTACGGTCTGACGAGTCAGATTCGCAGGGCGGCAGTGTCGATTCCCTCAAACATAGCGGAGGGTCAGGCGAGGCAATCAACGGCGGAGTTCAAAAATTTTCTGTCGATAGCACAGGGTTCCCGAGCAGAAGTGGAAACCCAACTGATGATCGCTCAACGCCTGGGCTACCTCCCGCAGGAGAAAGCGGAGCAAATCCTGAATCTGTCCGAGGAAATCAAACGCATGATCTACGCCCTGACAGCGAAACTGTCTTAACTTCCCACTCTCCACTTCCCACTTCCCACTTATCCTTCGTCCCCGACGAAGATAACGTCATCCCGATGCTCGACGGCGACTGGTTCACCGACGATATCGCCGAGCGGTTCCGTAGGTTCCTGCGCGTGGCCTTTGGCGACGAGCACTACGAGGCCAACCTTAAGTTCGTCGAAAAGGCGCTGAACATCAAGGGCAAGCGCAACTACACGATTCGCGACTACTTCCTCGGCGAGTTCTACACAGACCATGTTAAGCGCTACAAGAAGCGCCCGATTTACTGGCTCTTCAGCAGTCCGAAAGGCAGTTTCAACGCACTCATCTACATGCACCGCTACCGCCCGGATACGGTAAGCGTGGTGCTCAACGGCTATCTGCGAGAGTTTCGCACCAAGCTGCTCTCCCGCAAAAGCCATCTCGAAGCGGTCAGCATCAGTTCCAGCGCGTCACCGGGAGAAAAGACCAAGGCGCTGAAAGAGATCGAAAGCCTCGGGAAAATGATCGAAGAGCTTGAGAGCTATGAACGCGACGTGCTCTACCCGCTTGCTACCCAGCAGCTCGAGATCGACCTTGACGACGGCGTAAAAGTGAACTACCAGAAATTTGGCCCGGCTCTCAGGAAGATTTCCGGCCTTGATGCTAAGGAGGAGTGAACTATGAAACCTTATGAGCCGGATAGCTTGCCTCTCTCGGGGCTGGATTATAAACGCCTTTTTGCTCTGGTTGGTGAGGCAAATGCCGAGCTTGCCCGGTATGATGGTTTGTTGCAAGGTATTGTCAATCCAGCCATTATGCTTTCTCCATTGACCAACGAAGAAGCGGTACTTTCTTCACGGATCGAAGGAACACAGGCGACGGTTGATGAGGTACTGGAGCAGGAAGCTGGTTTGTTGAAAGAGGGCGAAAAATACAAGGATATTCAGGAAATAATCAATTACCGTGAAGCCTTGCGTTCAGCGCACAACTATCTTGAAGAGAGGCCGATAACCCTGGCTTTTGTCAGGGAGTTGCACAAGGTACTGTTGAACAGTGTTCGCGGTCAGGACAAAACTCCTGGAGAGTTTCGAAAAGATCAGAACTGGATTGGTCAAGCTGGTTGTTCCATCGAACAAGCCTCTTTTGTGCCACCAGATCCGCTCCATCTTGTGGATTATCTGAATGCATGGCAGGCTTATCTTGCAGTAGACGACATTGACCTGCTCTTGCAGGCAGCCGTAGTGCATGCACAGTTCGAGCTGTTACATCCGTTTAAAGATGGCAATGGACGAATCGGCAGAATTCTGATTCCTTTGTTTCTTTATCAAAAAAGGAAACTTTCGCTGCCGATGTTCTATCTGAGTTCTTACCTGGAGTCTCATCGGGAAGAGTATTATCATGCACTGCACGCAATCTCTCTCCGTGGCGACTGGAACGGCTGGATCGCATTTTTTTTGCAGGCCATTGTTATGCAGGCAAAAGAGAATAGCCGGAAAGTCAGGGAGATTATGGGGCTCTATGCGGATATAAAGGTTCGCATACAGGAACTGACGCATTCCCAGTACAGCATTCAGATCATCGACGCAATTTTCAATCGTCCGATTTTCAAAACCACAGACTTTATAAGCGAGACAGGCATTCACAAGCCCACAGCAATGGGACTTCTTCGGCAATTGAAAACAGCCGGAATTTTATCCGATCTTAAAGAAGGGAGGGGACGGCGTGCTGCAGTTCTCTGTTTTCCGGCGTTGATTAACATCGCCGAAGGGAAGCGTCTTTTATAAGAAGTGTTGTGTATCGTCTGTTATTCATAAAGTTTTTTGTGTATCGTTAAATGAAAGTTATCATACACTAACTTTCTTGTATCGTTTCTGTAATACACAAAAACAGACTTGTACGGCAAAGTATGTTTAAGAATTTTTGCATTCAATCTTTCTCATGAAAGCTTCTTGTAATGAGTGAACGCATTGCCCAGGCGCTGAACCGGCTCTTTGAGCGTCACCGTATTGTATTCTGGAATGATACGAAGCGGGAGCTGCGTGAAGAATTCGACTCATTGCAGCTTGAGGGTGTTGAAAAGATTGAGCTTGTCAACAACGAGTTTGGTGTGAAGTATCGCATTCTGCGCGATGAGCCGGAACAGAAGTTCCTGCTCTATCGAGAAGGGCCTCAACCGGCCAGGCTCGATAACTGGCTTCTCGATGTAGAGCTTGCTTACGGGGAGTTTCGTGCAGATCAGTCGAGTATATGGCTTTCAGAGCTGGAGCTTGACAGTGATTTTCAGGATGTGGTGAAGGATCATGCTGAATTCTACAGGTCTGCAAAGAGGATTGAGAGCCTTAAAAAATTGCTCAAGTCGGACGATACGCCAGGAATGATCCGGTTGAAAATGCTTGCAGTTTGTGCCGGTTCCGCACCTCAGCTTGATATGGTTCTGGAACATCTACTGGAAGAGTTGGCAGGGAGCGCTTCGGATGAAAAGCAGTTAGGTCTGGAATTGCTGGATGGTGACAGGTATCGGCTGATTGAACGATGCAGGTTGGATGGCTATTTTTGGGAGCTTGTAAAACGGAGCTACGGCTACGAATCAACGGAACCCGGTCTGAAGGATTTCGTTATCGAACTTTTCAAGAGCAGCTTTGTCGTTGGTAGCGATGGAAAGGGTGCACTATCCGGGGATGCGTTGGTGTTTTTGAAGCGCTGGAAAGACAGTCGTCAATTTGAACGGTGCTTTGAAGCACTCTCTGATGAGTGTGCGGGGATTCTTCGTATTGAAGAGAAAATGCATGGACTTGATTTCCGTCAGCTTGTAGAACTTGATTATTTCCGGTTGATTGACAGGAAAGTCATCAGTGATCTGGTTCGGGCTCTTGCAGCTCGTACGGTGTTCAGCCATGAGGTCACACAATGGATTCGTCTTCGCCGACAAGGCCACTGGTTCAATGAGTTCCGGCACTTCTATGAGGCGGTGGAGTATGCGGCGCTTTTCATGCATGCAATCGAAGAAGCCAAACTGGATATGAGTTCCATGGCTGACGGCGTGCAGCAGTATAGTCGGTTCTGGTTTCGGCTTGACCAGTTCTACCGCAAATTCATTTACCATGTCAGCATCTCCGGTCAGGTCTCGCTGATGGCTGAATTGAGCGAAAAAGTAGAAAATCTCTACTCCAACAACTTTCTGCTGAAGTTGAACGACCAGTGGCAGGCTTTCGTGGACAAAGCTGATACATGGGAGGCTCCTCCTGTGCCGTTACAGAAAAGTGTTTTCGAGCGGTTTGTACAGCCATTTCTCTCAAAGAAGAATAAGGTCTGTGTCATTATTTCCGATGCGTTACGCTATGAAATCGGTGACGAATTGCTCACGCTTATTCGTAAGGAAGACCGTTATGATGCAAATCTGGAGCCGGTGCTGTCAATGCTGCCGAGCTATACGCAGCTTGGTATGGCTGCGCTCCTCCCAAATAAAGTTTTGGCGTTTGCCGATAACGATACAGGAACGGTGTTAGCGGATAATATTAGTTCTCAAGGCACAGCTAATCGCTCCAGGATTCTCAACCGGACGGCTTCATGGAAGGGTGCTACCGTAAAGGCTGAAGAGGTGATGGCGCTCAAGGGTGATGAGTGTCGTGCATTACTCAGGGATCACGATGTAATTTATATTTACCATAATCGCATTGACATAACGGGTGATAAGCGGGAATCGGAAGAGCGAGTGTTTGAGGCGGTTGAAGAGTGCCTGAAAGATCTTGTCAAGCTGATCAAAAAGCTGACCGGGGCCAATGCCAATAATTTGCTGGTGACCTCTGATCATGGATTTATCTACCAGAACCGTGCACTTGACGGGAGCGATTTTTCGGGAGAGGATGTTGAAGGTGATCTGATTTTTTTCCGTGATCGGCGTTTTGTACTTGGTAAGGGTCTGAAAGAGGTGCCGGGACTCAGGAAGTTTAATGCATCCCAGCTTGGTCTGGCGGGTGATGTGGAGGTACAGATTCCCAAATCAATCAACCGTTTGCGTCTGAAAGGTTCTGGAAGCCGTTATGTGCATGGTGGTGCTTCATTACAGGAAGTTGTAATTCCACTCATCAGGATCAACAAAAAGCGGCAGAGTGACCTCTCGGCAGTTGACGTTGATATTATTCGTGGTACCAGTTCAGTGATTACGTCCGGGCAGCTCGCAGTTGTGCTCTACCAGTCGCAGCCGGTTACCGAAAAAGTTCAGGCAAGGTCCCTTGTTGCCGGTATTTATTCGCTGGCAGGGGATCTTATTTCCGATTCACACTCTCTTGTTTTTGACGTTACCTCTGACAATGCTCGTGATCGTGAGCGTCAGGTTCGTTTTCTGTTGATCAGCAAGGCTGACGAGGTGAATGGTCAGGATGTTATTTTGAGACTTGATGAAAAATATCCTGGAACCTCCCACTACAGCGAATACAAGTCCATCCGCTACCTTATGCGTCGTTCATTTACCAGTGATTTTGATTTTTAAACATCGGGACGGACTATGAATACTCTTGACCAGAAGATAAACACTCATTTTTCCGGACTTGTTGTCCGCAAGGATCTTGTCAAGACTGTCAAAGGTAACGCCATTGTTCCAACATACGTGCTTGAATATCTGCTTGGGCAATACTGCGCGACAAGTGATGATGCTACTATTCAAACAGGCATTGAGACCGTCAAGGAGATTTTACGTAAACATTATGTGCATCGCAATGAAGCCGGGTTGGTTCGATCCAATATCAAGGAGAAGGGGCGATACAAGGTCATCGACAAAATCAGTGTTGCACTGAATGACAAGAGCGATGCCTACGAGGCAGAGTTTTCAAATCTCGGAATCAAGAAGGTTCTGGTTGATTCCGGTACGATCAAGACCCATCCAAAACTACTGGTCGGCGGAGTCTGGTGCATTGCTGATATCGAATATGAATTCAAGGAAGAGAAAAATGCTGTGCCGTGGATCCTTTCGTCATTGAAACCGATTCAGTTGTCCCACTTCGATTTTGACGGTTATGTTGAAGCCCGAAAGCAATTCTCTACAGACGAGTGGATTGACCTGCTGATCCAGAGTATAGGATTTAATCCTGAGATGTTCGGAAAACGCAGCAAACTGATGCAGCTTGTGAGGCTGATTCCCTATTGCGAGCGCAATTACAACCTTATTGAGCTTGGTCCGAAGGGAACAGGGAAGTCGCATATCTATTCTGAATTTTCTCCACATGGTATGCTTATCTCAGGCGGTGAAGTGACGGTGCCCAAGCTTTTTGTGAACAACTCTTCAGGCAAAATTGGCCTGCTTGGTTATTGGGATGTGGTTGCTTTTGACGAGTTTGCCGGAAAACAGAAGCGCGTGGACAAGGCGCTGGTTGACATCATGAAAAACTACATGGCCAACAAGTCTTTCTCCCGGGGTGTTGAAACCCTCGGAGCAGAGGCATCCATGGTCTTTGTCGGTAACACGCAGCATACCGTGCCCTTCATGCTCAAACACTCGGATCTGTTTGATGAGCTGCCTGAAAAGTTTTATGACTCAGCTTTTCTCGACCGTATCCATTTCTATGCTCCGGGCTGGGAAATAGATATCATTCGCGGTGAGATGTTCTCCAGCGGTTATGGATTTGTCGTCGATTATCTTGCCGAAATTCTCCGCTCGATGCGCAACCATGACTACTCAGACCGATATCAGGAACACTTTTCACTTTCTCCCGATATATCAACCCGTGACCGGGATGGTGTAAACAAAACTTTTTCCGGCCTCATGAAGATCCTTTTCCCTCAAGGAGGAGCTTCAAAAGATGAGATCGAAGAGCTGCTTAAATTTTCCATCGAAGGACGGAAAAGGGTGAAAGATCAGTTGATGCGGATTGATTCGACATACCCGAAGGTTCAATTTGCATATACCGATGCATCTGGTCAATCAAGAACGGTTAAAACGCTCGAAGAGGAGGCATATCCTCATTTCTACAATAAAACGATTGGTGAGGGCGATGAGAAACCGTCTCAAGTAGAAAGCAGAGAGTTGGATTTTCCGGAGGAGTCAGAACCCGGTGTTGGATCTATTACTTCAACTGTTAACAAAGAACAGCATCGAACTTTTCAGGAGAACCAGCGTGGCGTCTCTTATGACTCGCTTTTTGGTTCCTGCCTGAGCGGTGCCAGCCGGATCGTTCTAACTGACCCATACATCCGTATCTTTTATCAGATTCGAAATCTCATGGAGTTTATTGAGACGGTTGTCAAACACAAGCCGATGGAGGTGGAGGTTTCCGTTCATCTAATCACCACGGCAGACGAATTCAAGGGAGATCAACAGCAAGAATATTTCGAGAAGATACAGGAGTCAGGCATCGCTGCAGGTATTACTTTTACCTGGGAGTTTGATGGTACCGGTACCATTCATGCCCGGCATATCGAGACCGACAATGGATGGAAAATCCTGCTCGACCGAGGACTGGATATTTTTCAGCACTATGAAATGAACGACACATTCACCTTCAATAACCGCCTCCAGCAATTCCGACCTTGTAAAGCTTTTGAGGTGACATTTATTAAAGTAGACAAAAGTGTTTTTAAAGCCTGTTGAACAGGTAAAACTGTTGTCGACCATTTCTTGCTTCAGATTCTGATGCCAAGAGTCAACTATAAGCGAGACCAACATCCCGCGACTTTCCAGAATTGTTTTTTCTGTAACACTGATCGTGTAACATGAAAATTGACTTACAAAAACTGGTTGGCCAATTTCCTCAAAACGAAAGTGGTTTCAAAAAGAGGATGAGGTTC
>NZ_MPJE01000044.1:0-16529 GCF_001975465.1 Chlorobium sp. KB01 | reverse complement strand
GAATGCCGGTATCACCGTTGCATTTTTTCGATCAGGGAGTAGGTGTGGAACACTACCAACGTTGAGAAAGGGTCTCGCCCTAAAGTTTACCAGCGAGTATGGCCTGTCAATGGCCGAGACCGCACGGCAACTGGGCGTAACGACAAGCGCAGTGAAATACATGGTACGAAAATGTTGACGGGTTTATTGTTGCTTTTTTCGCTATAGGATGTCCCCAAGTATAACTTTCTCAAAAGCATTCGGGTGTGATTGCTTTCGCTTGCCCACCTTATCCTTTCAGAACACTCTCGCCGATAATGCTCATGAGCGGGGTTCCTGCAAGGTGATCTGAGAAGGGGATTCCTTCATTTCCGAGTGTGTTGATAACCTCCAGAGCAACTCCAATTGAGGTTTTTTCAGAGGCGCAGAGAAATGCTCCCGGAGCGTTGTAGTCTCCTGTTGCAAAGTAGTTTGTGCAGCCGCACCAGTTCATGCAGTACTGGTTCAATTCGCAGGCGGGGCAGATTCCGTTGGCGATATTTGATGCATCATGAGTGCATCTTACCTTCGAGAGGTTGTTGCTGTTGATATTGCCAAGGCAGTGGGTCACTCCGTCATCACTGCCGATAAGACGTTCACAGGGGTAGACATTTCCTGATGGAGCAAATGCAAACTCCCCCTTGCCCATTCTGCATTTCTCAAGCGCCTGATAGCCGCCTCTCATGATAACCGTAACCTTGCTGTCGATCATACTGATATAACAAGGTGTTTCCTGCTTGTAGTAGTCGATATATTTTTCTCCGACGGTGCGGTAGAGTTCCGGAAGCATTTCGGCGTGCTCCCTTGTCCATCGTGCAGAAATATCAGGGTTGAGATAGATGACTCTGACTCCGAGTGCGTAAAAGTAATCGATCACCTCCGGCAGGTGTTGGAGGGTGTTCGGCGTGTAGACGGCATTAACGGGTAAAAAAGGAAAAGATCGAAGCGCGTGGCGAATGTTCTTTTCAACCACGGTTGAGCTGCCTCTGCCATCCCTGAACACTCTTGAAGCGTCCTGGATATGAGGAGGTCCGTCACAGCTTATGCCAAAAGGGAGTTGCAGGCGAACAAGTTCATCGGCTATGGCGTCAGAGAAAATCGTACCATTGCTGACAATAAAAAAATTGACCTTGTCCGGATTATAGGCGCGGTGACTCCGGATCCGACTCGATATGTTTTTGATAAGGTCAAACTCCAGCATGGGTTCACCGCCAAAAAATCCAATCTCGATTGTTTCATCTTCCGGCGTATGATGAAACATGAATTCGATGATCCTGTCGGCAGTTGCCGGACTCATCACCTCTCTGTTTCTCGATATGTAACAGTAACTGCATCCAAGGTTGCATTGTTGTGTAACCGCTATCGTGTATTTCATTTGGATCGCAGGAAGAGTGGAAAAAAACAGTGGCAGTGTTACTTGGCACTGCCACTGCTCTCAGTAAAACAGAACTACCTTGCGGGTGCCATTATTTGATAGCGTGAGCATCAACAAGTCCATCAAAGGAGATCGATGGCCCTGTCGTCAGTTTGGTGCTCAACTCCTCAAGGAGTGGCGTTGTGAATTTTTTCCACTGTGCATCATTAAGCACATAGAGATCGCCTTTGTAGTGCAGGTGGGGGTTTTTCAAGCCGCCCGGCCAGTGTTTGATTTTATCGATCGTGATTTTTGCACCGACAGGTTTCAATACTCCGGCAAGATCTCTTGTATGCTCCTCTAAAACAGCATTGGATATCTTTTCAAGAGCCGGAATTTTATTCTTTGCGATGAACTCTCCGATCAATTTTTCTTTTGGCAGCCAAAAATCTGCCCGTATTCCGCTAAGCCACTGTTTAAAAATGAGTTGCATATTTTCCTCCTTTTGCGTTGCTGATGATGAAAATTGCTGAAGAGTGTTGTGAGTGTGGTTCCCCCTGTCTGTTGAGATGGCAGATGCTCATCCTGAATAAACGGGGCGGTATGGAGTCATCTATTCCGTTTTTTTGTCGTGAGCACCTCCTCTCTCTCTTTGAGGTCTAACTGTGTTGGCTGATGATGTAGTTGAGAACTTCAAAAGTTATCAAAAGATACACGGATTAACAATTATTAATACATCTGATGGCCTTGTGAGCTAAGAGGAAACGGAAGATCTGGATACTGAACGGGGCTACCTTGAATAGAAGGCGATCAGGCCGAAGGAGAGGAAGAGGACGGTGGCGAGGAGGATGGTGACGTCGCTGATTTGGCGCATGAATGCCTCTCTTTTCTCATTGTACAAGCTGGCGATGACGATCACGGCCGCGTTGTTTGCGAGCAGGAAATAGGTTGATCCCGGAAGAAATTTCGTGAAGGTAAAGGTGAAGAGGATGGCTCCGGAGATCACACTTGTGATGATGAGGAACTGTTTGGTATGCAGAAAGGAGAGGGTGTTGGCTATGGTTTTGATGCCGCTTGAGAGATCGCCCCGACGGTCGCGCATGTCCCACATGACTTCAATAAAAAAGGCGCAGATAAAGAGATAGACCCAACAGACCCACGCTTTCGGCGTAAGCGGGCGACCCTCGAAAAAGAGGGGGAGAAAGATGATTGCGGTTGCCCAGTCTATCGGCGGGGTGAGATTTTTGACAACGTAGATATCTTTCAGCCTCCGGGCGCTATCGAGGCGACGGGAGAGAGAGGCGGGGAAGCATTTGTGGTTATAGAGCAATCCGATGAGAATGATCAGCGCCGTTGTCCAGAGTGCTGCAGAACCGAATTGCAGGGCGATAACGAGAGCAGCAACGGGAAGCATCCAGGTAGTGAAGTAGGTGATGAAGGCCTCGTTTTTCTGCGCATTTTTCAGCCCTTCCGGATCATTTGCAGCATCTTCGACGTCATCGGTGAGCCGGTTGTCCTGATAGATTGAAAAGGTGAGGATAAAGACAGTCAGCACAGCCCATCCGTTAACCGGGATGGTGAAATAGACCGACCAGCTTGCGGCTCCGATAGCCGAAAGCACCGAGAGGTGCAGTTTGTTTCTGAAGAAGTAGTTGGGCATCTTTTCAGCTCCCATTCCATTATCCGATCTTCGGTTATGCGTGTCTCAGAAGGCCACTTTTAATCTCAAAGTCTTTTCCTGTTCATTCCGTTCCTTTCCAAAAGCTTCATCTACTTCCCAGGGCAGCAGCCTCGGTCGATAAACCGGCTGTAGAAAGCCATCACGCTTCCTTCAGGATATTCACTCGTGTTTTTCCCCTCCATCTTTCGCCCGAAGGCCGCTTCAAGGGTGGGGGTTGAGAGTATTCTGAAGATCTCATCCATCCTTTCCGGCGGGAAGGGCATGTTGCTGTCAAGCCACCAGGTGATGAGCGAGAGGAGCGAACTGACCAGATGGTGCGTTGTTACTTCAACGGGCACGGGCGGCGCAACGCTCCCTTTCATCATCTCTGTATGCGGCCCGATCAGGAGATTATAGAGATAGCGGTGAAGGTATTTCAGGATCATCTCGCCGCTCTGCTTGCCCGCAATGGCCTTGTAGAGTCTGTGATGCTCGCCGGTGTGCCGGAAGAGTTCCAGCACGATGTTGAGTTCCGGCTCCCTGCCGGTTCGCCTTGCGGCAAAGATTGCCTGCTGCTGCTCTTCAAAGAGGCTTCGCAACTGCTCGAAACTTGAGAGAAGCAGTTCATCCTTGTCGCGATAGTGCGCATAGAAGGTTGAGCGGCCTACATCCGCCCGGTCAAGAATATCCTGCACGGTGACCGCTTCGTACCCTTTCTCTACAATCAGCGCCATGAGTGCCTCATGCATCAGCCTTCGGGTACGGCCTATCCGCCGGTCGCTCTTTTTTTCTTTCATAAATCCTCTGTTTTACCGGACGAAACCGGTACTTCTGTCCGGAATCGAACAATTGTCGAAACATTGGTTGTTGACGTGCTTCTGAAATATAGTTACTTTTTTATCGAACACGGTGTATGATGAAAAACATAATGTTAGAAAAAAAGTTAAAGAAAAGGAGTGCAAGCATGGAACAGAAGAGTATCAGGGATGCGATTAAAGAGCGCTACGGCGCAACCGTCAAGAGAGGCAGCTTGTTCGGCTGCTGCAAACCGTCGGGCGTCATGTCGCCGGAGTTTATCGAGTCGGCAGGCAGGGTTGCGGGGTATTCCGATGCGGAGCTGAAGAGCATACCGGATGGGGCCAATCTCGGGCTCGGGTGCGGCAATCCGGTGTCGCTTGTCGTGATCAAAGAGGGTGACGTGGTGCTCGATCTCGGTTCGGGAGCGGGAGTGGACGCTTTTCTTGCTGCGAGACTTGTCGGCGAGAGCGGCCTTGTTATCGGAGTGGATATGACCCCGGAGATGATTGAGCGGGCAAGAGCGAACGCCCGGAACAACGGCTACCGCAATGTTGAGTTCCGTCAGGGAGAGATCGAGAACCTTCCGGTCGAGAGCTCAACGGTGGACGTGGTCATTTCGAACTGCGTCATCAACCTCTCAACCGACAAACCGAAGGTTTTTCAGGAGGCATTCCGCGTGCTGAAACCGGGCGGGAGCCTTGTGGTTTCGGACATGGCCCTGCTTGAAGATCTGCCGGATTACCTCGGCAGTTCGCTTGAAGCCTATATCCGCTGCATTGCCGGAGCCATTCGCAAGGATGAGTATCTCGATGCCATAAAGCGTGCCGGTTTTGAGGAGATAACGGTAGTCGGAGAGAGTCACTTTCCTGCGGAGCTGATTGCCGAACAGCCGATGCTGAAGGAGGTCGTCGCAACCATGCAGATCCCGATGAGTGAGATTCAGCGTATAGGCAGTACCATCGTCAGCCTGAAGGTGGCGGCGAAAAAACCGCTTCATTGAGCGGGATGCTTCTTGCACTTTCATGTTTGCAGAAGTATTTTTTCGATGAGTCTGACTTCAGGTTACAGAAAACTCTGTTTGCCAATACCTGATTTATCGAACGGGTTTATAAACAATGATATTCCAGGTACCATGATTGAGGCCCCAGCACCTTCGGAAAGCATTATCTACTCTCAGGCCACTCCGGATGATCTTCCGGTGGTGCAGGCACTGCTCAGGGAAAACGGCCTTCCTTTCGAGGATGCGGGAGAGCACCTTGACCATTTTATTCTGGCAAAAGAGGGAGACGTTCTGGTTGCGACGGCGGGGGTTGAGCTGCTCGGGAGTGATGGATTGCTTCGTTCGGTGTGTGTTGCGCGAAACTGCCGGAACAGGGGGGTCGCCGGGGAACTGTGCCAACGCATGGAAGCCTCTGGATACCGTGCAGGAGTGAGGCATATCTACCTTCTCACCACAACGGCAGAGGAGTATTTCAAGCGTCGGGGGTACCGGGTTTGTTCACGAGAGAGTCTGCCTGCAAGAGTAAAGGGGACAGCCGAGTTCCGCTCGCTCTGCCCTGCCTCAGCGCTCTCTATGGTGCGCGATCTTGATGGCTGAATTGGGTCATTACCATTTGCTGTCGCAGATCGTATATTGTCAGTGTTCATGGGTGTCGTTGTCCGAGTTGATTATGTAGTTGAAACTGATTTTTGAAAGGAGGAGAGTTATGGCGGGTAAAGAAACTGCGAAACAGGTAATTGATGCTTTGCCTGATGATGTCTCTATGGATGAGATCATTCATGCCCTCTATGTGAATATTAAATTTTCATATGGCGAAAAAGAGATTCGGGAGGGCAAGGGGATATCACAGTCTGAAGCGAAGAGGAAACTGGAGAAATGGCTACAGTGAACGTGATATGGGCACCATCTGCATTGGATGATGTTACCTCTATTGCTGAGTAAATTGCAAGGGACTCTTTTGAATTGGCTACTGTTTTTGTTGGCAGAATTATTGAGGCCACTGACCGTTTACACAAATTCCCTTTTTCCGGTCGGATAATTCCAGAGATAATGGATCAGGCTTGTCGTGAAATCATATACGGAGCTTACCGTATCATGTATCGAGTTGAAAAAAAGGAAGTTTGGATTACTGGCGTTATTCATGGCTCACGTGATTGGAACCCGTAGCAATCATTGAATTTTGCTTTATCCTCGCCAAAAAATAACTTTTTATCTACCACTCATATCCCGGAAAGCGGAGAATTCTCCGGGCCTGCCTGTCACCGAGGCGGGCGGCTTGCTGTGCGTCGGCGATAGCGGCCCTTTTATCGCCGAGCTTGCGCTTGGCTGCGCCGCGGCTCCCGAAAATTTTGGCAATGTCCGGCGCCAGCTCTGCGGCCCTGTTGTAATCCTCAATGGCGCCGGTATAGTCTTTCAGGTGATATTTTGCCTTACCGCTCAGGTAGTACTCTTCTGCGGTCAGGGGCCCGGCGGCGGGTACTGCTGCGGTGAGCAGAAGCGTGAGCAGAAGGATGGCGGTGCTGAATTGAACACTTCCTGACATGATCAAGTGGTGTCTCTGAATCTCCCCAAAAAGTCGAGGTCTGCTTTTGATCGTTATGGTATAATGTACTCTTCCTGCCTGAATTCCCTTAAACGAATTCAGGGGCGCTCATCAGTTTTTCTCGTCCATTGAAGAGACCTTGACTGCAACGCTGAGCTTTTCGGTGGCATTGCCCTTGAAGGTGCCTCGTACCGGAGGAACATCGCCATAGTCACGGCCTGAACCGATTTTAATATAGCGATCATCAACAAAGAGGGTGCTGTGGGTAGGGTCCATGCCGATCCACCCTTTTTCCTTTCCGCAGTATACTTCGCACCATGCGTGGCTTGCTTCATCACGTCCGTCAGGGGTGCTTCCTCCGAAGAGGTAGCCGCTGACGTAGCGGGCGGGAACGCCGAGGTAGCGGCAGGTGGCAAGCATGATGTGGGCAAAGTCCTGGCAGACACCCCGCCCGAGGGCCATGACGACCGCACTGGTGCTGTGAACGTCGGTTACGCCCGGTTCGTAGATGAATGATTCGTTGATGTGCCGGCAGATTGATTCAGCAAGCTGGGCACTGCCGGTATTCGTGGCAAAACAGGTGGTGAAATCGCGTACAGCAGGGTCAAAATGGACATAACGGCTTTCGCCGGAAAAATCCATCAGAAAGATATCTTCATCATCAGTGGCTGAGGTGTTTCCAATACCGGTTTCAACAACGGATGTCGCTACAATTTTTACCCGTTTATGGCTCTGGAGCAGGTTGAAGTGGTTGACGCAGTTACCGTAGAAATCGGTGTATTCGAAAATGGTGGCAGGGGGGTCGACCTGAAGCTTGAAGCTTGCACATCGCTGCGGTGCAGCGTGGTTGTTGCTCGGGTGAAGCCTTACCTCTGTAGCTGTTTCATAGATCGGACTATCATATTCAAACAGGGTTGCGTGTTCAACTTTTAAAATCATGCTCTTGGTAATTGAGTCGGGTTATTGCTGCTGCTGCTGTTGCGCCTGGCTCCAGTTGGCGCGTCCGCCAGCCACTCCGGTAAAGGGAAGCGCCTCTTCAACATCCTGCGGTTCGATTTCCGGTGTATGGTATGCAAAATAGGTCAGGTGTACCTGTTCTCCAATTTTTACCAGCCGCTGCTCCAGATCGGCAAGGTAGAGATGCAGTCCTTTCGAGTAGATATCCTCAATGGAGGTGTAACTCAGTTCGGCCTCCATTTTGCCTATAAACCGGTCGGCATTGTTGACATAGCGGTGCCGCGAGCTGCCCGATATCCGCCAGAGGGCATCTTCAGCCGCGCATACAGAGAAGTTGATGCTGCGGGGGAAGCTGCGGTCAAGAATCAGAAAGCGCAGGATGTTGTCGGGATCGATCTTTGAGAGATAGACCTTTCGAAATGCTTCAAGGGCGCTGCAGCTTTTCAGTACCGCCATCCACTGGATGATATCGACCGAACCGGCTACAATATCGGTTGAATCTTCACTCTCCTCCAGCGAACTGTGCAGTTCCGGCAGCAGCATGTGATATTTGACATCGATCAGGCGGGCAATGTTATCGGTCCGTTCAAGGTATTTGGCAATCTGGATGAAGTCCCACCCTTCGTTGTGCGAGAAGGTGTTGTCGGTAATGCCCTGAAAGAGATGGGATGAATTTTTGATCTCCTTGTAGAAGCTGTAGGGGTCGTTGTGCACGAACTGCGGCGTGACACTCTGCAGATAGTGGTAGAGGTTGTTGACCTGCTCCCACATTTCGCTTGAAATGCTCTCGATGATGCTGCGTGCATTCTCCCTTGCAAGCCCGATACAGGAGGTGATGGAGTTCGGATTGTTTTTGTTGAACACCAGGTAGTCGGTAACGGTATGGGCGTTATACTCCTTATAGAGATCATTGAAACGCTCCCTGTCGCTGGTGACAAGAATGAGCGCTATCCAGTAGTTCGGATTCTCGGTGTGCGTGATGTTGTTGAGGTCGAGCAGCAGATTGAAATTGACGTCGAGAAACCTTGCGGTATTTTCCGCCCTTTCAAAATAGCGGCTCATCCAGAAGAGCGATTCGGCAACACGGCTTAACATGATTCAGCAATTAATTATTTATTCGTCAACAACCCAGGTATCCTTGCTTCCGCCGCCCTGGGAGGAGTTTACCACCAGCGATCCGCGCTTGAGCGCTACCCTTGTCAGGCCGCCGGGGACTATGGTAACGGTTTTGCCGTACAACACATAGGGGCGAAGGTCAATATGACATCCGAAGATCTCGCTGTCATTGAAAAAGCTCGGATGGCGCGAGAGCGATATGGTCGGCTGCGCAATGTAGTTGCGCGGATTGGCAACAATCATTTCGGCAAACTTCTCCTGCTCGGCAACGGTTGATTCCGGCCCGATCAGCATGCCGTAACCGCCTGATTCATTGGCCGCCTTCACGACCAGAGAAGCAAGGTTTTCAAGAATATATTTCAGATCTCCGGGGTTGCTCGGCAGCCATGTCGGCACAATCTGCAGTATGGGATCCTCACCGAGATAGTATTTGATGATATCGGGCGTAAAGCTGTAGATCACCTTGTCGTCAGCAACACCGGCGCCGATGGCATTGGCGAGTGCAACATTGCCTTTGCGGTAGGCGTTGATGAGACCGGCAACGCCGAGCTTGGAGTCGGGGCGGAAGACCAGCGGATCGAGATAGTCATCGTCCACGCGGCGGTATATGACATCGACACGCTCAAGACCACGGGTGGTCCTGGTATAGACCTTGTTGTTGTTGACGACCAGATCCTTCCCCTCGGTCAGTTCAACACCCATCTGGCGGGCAAGGAAGCTGTGTTCGAAGTATGCGGAGTTGTAGATTCCGGGGGTAAGCACCACCACGTTAGGCTCGTTTCTGCGCACGGGGCTGATCTCCTGCAGGGTGCGAAGCAGCTCCTGCGGGTAGTTTTCGATCGGCCGGATCTTGTATTTTTCAAAGAGTACCGGAAATGCCCGCTTCATCGCCTGTCGGTTCTGCAGCATGTAGGATACGCCGCTCGGGGTGCGCAGGTTGTCTTCAAGTACCAGATAGTTGCCCTCGCCGTCGCGGATAATATCGCTACCGGTGACATGAATGTAGATGCCGAGCGGGGGATTGATGCCGACAAACTCGCGCCGGAAGTGCTTGCTGCCGAGTACCAGTTCCGCCGGAATCACCTTGTCCTTGAGAATTTTCTGGCCGTGATAGATATCATGCAGAAAGGCGTTGAGCGCTGTGATCCGCTGTATCAGACCCTTTTCAATAGTCTGCCACTCGTTTGCCGGTACCACTCTCGGGATAAGGTCGAAAGGGAAAATCCGTTCTATGCCCTCCTCCACGCCGTAGACGGTGAAGGTAATGCCCTGGTTGCGAAAGAAGATGTTGACTATCTGCCGACGGGCCTTGATGTCATCCAGTGAAAACTGGCCAAAACGGTGAAGCAGTTTGTCATAGTGCTGCCGGGGGATTCCCTCTTTTGAAATCACCTCATCAAAAAACCGGGCGGGATCTGCTTCGTAGCTCTCAAAAAAGCGGGTCATACGGCTCTGTCGTCTTGTTGCTGTCAGTTCCAATTACTAATCACTATATACTTAAAAAAATTCGGATAATTATGTTTATTGCCTAAAAAAGTTACAAATTTGAAGAAAATTACATTTTTCAGCTCCTTTTGCTCCTGTCATGCAGATTTTACCTGATGGTTGTTCTGCTCCTCTGAGCGGTTCGTGTCAGGGCGTTGCCGGAACGGCAGGGGAGAGTGCCTCCATCACGGGTTTCGATAGTAATGGTATTATTCTTAAATTAATTTTCAGGCCGGCTATATATCTGCCCGTCATAACGCATTAAACGAAAAACACGCAATGAAAATACTGGTAACCGGTGCTGCCGGGTTTATAGGTTTTCACGTCTGCAAGCAACTGCTTGAAAGGGGCGAAGAGGTAACGGGCATTGACAATATGAACGATTACTATGATGTTTCGCTCAAGGAGGCAAGGCTTTCGATGCTGCTTCCCTATGCAGGGTTCCGTTTTGTCAGGATGGATATCGCTGACCGCAGCGCCATGGAAGAGCTTTTCCTGACGGGTGCGTTTGAAAAGGTGGTCAACCTGGCCGCACAGGCCGGTGTACGCTACTCCCTGATCAACCCCCACGCCTATATCGAGAGCAACATTGTGGGGTTTACCAATATTCTTGAAGGTTGCCGCCATAACGGGGTGAAACACCTTGTCTACGCATCCTCAAGTTCGGTTTACGGCGCCAACGAGACCATGCCCTTTTCGGTCCATGACAATGTCGATCATCCGCTCTCGCTCTATGCGGCCAGCAAAAAGGCCAACGAGCTGATGGCCCACACCTACAGCCATCTCTACAATCTTCCGACAACCGGTCTCCGTTTCTTTACCGTTTACGGCCCCTGGGGCAGACCGGATATGGCCCTCTTTCTTTTTACCGACGCCATTGTCAACAACAAGCCCATCAAGGTTTTCAACTTCGGCAAGCATCGCCGCGACTTCACCTTTGTTGATGATATTACGGAAGGGATCATCAGGACGCTCGACCACACTGCCGAGCCCAATCCCGAGTGGTCGGGTCTGAAGCCGGATCCGGGTACCAGCAGGGCACCCTGGAGGGTTTACAATATCGGCAACAGCAGCCCGGTTGATCTCATGGACTACATCAAGGCGATTGAAGATCAGCTTGGCAGAACCGCCGAAAAGGAGTATCTGCCGCTTCAGCCCGGTGATGTGCCCGACACCTATGCCGATGTCGATCAGTTGATGCAGGATGTCAACTACAAGCCCGAAACGACGGTTCAGCAGGGAATAAAGCGGTTTGTGGCGTGGTACAAAGAGTATTACAAAGTTCAGTTATAGCAGGGGAGAGCACAAGAAACCTCTTCAGCACTTTATAGTACCTATAGGTCTTATGGGTCCTATAGGTACTATGGAAGAATAAGAGTTCAACACTGGGGGCAGCGATGCCCGCCGGTGTGTTTTTACTCCGGCTTCATGTGGGGGAAGAAGATGACATCCCTTATCGAGTCCTGGCCGGTAATGAGCATCACCATGCGGTCGATGCCGATTCCGAGGCCTGCGCATGGCGGCATGCCGTACTCAAGGGCGCGAAGGAAGTCCTCATCGACAATCATCGCCTCTTCATCTCCGCGCTGGCGGAGTTTTGCCTGCGATTCAAGCCGTTCACGTTGGACAACCGGATCGTTCAGCTCTGAAAATGAGTTACACACCTCTTTTCCGCCGACAATCAATTCAAAGCGTTCAACAATTCCCGGCTGTGAACGGTGCTCCTTGGCAAGGGGCGACATCTCGGTGGGATAGTCGGTGATAAAGGTCGGCTGAATAAGCTTTGGTTCAACAAACTCTCCGAATATCTCGTCGATAATCTTGCCGCTGCTGATTTTGGGATCGAGTTCAAGTCCGAGATCCTTGGCGACATTTCGAAGCTCCACCTCTGACTTTCCTCTGATATTCTTTCCGCAGTACTCTTCGATGGCGTCGATAATGCTCAGTCGTTTGAACGGTGGTTTCAGGCTGATTTCGTTGCCGAGAAAGAGCGTGACCTCGCTCTTGTTGACCTCAAGCGCGGTGCGGTAGAAGAGATCCTCGACAAGCTCCATCATCCAGTTGTAATCCTTGTAGGCTACGTAGAGCTCGACCTGGGTAAACTCGGGGTTATGGAAGCGGTCGATACCCTCGTTGCGGAAATCCTTGGCAAATTCGAAAACCCCGTCAAACCCTCCGACAATGAGCCGTTTGAGATAGAGTTCGTTGGCAATGCGCAGGTAGAGCTCCATGTCGAGCGCATTGTGGTGCGTCGTGAAGGGACGGGCGGCGGCTCCGCCGTATATCGGTTGCAGAATAGGGGTTTCAACTTCAAGCCACCCTTGTGACGAGAAGAACTGCCGCATGAACGATACAACGGCACTCCGCTTGACAAAGGTCTGGCGGACTTCGGGGTTGACAATCAGATCAACATAGCGCTGACGGTAGCGCTGCTCGCGGTCGCTGAATGCGTCAAAAACCACCTTCTCGCCATCAACCTCCTTCTCCTTCGGAACGGGAATGGGGCGCAGCGATTTGCTGAGCAGTTCAAATGATTCGGCATGAACCGAGATCTCTCCGGTTCTCGTTTTAAAGGAATAGCCTTTGACGCCGACAATATCACCGATATCAAGAAGTTTGAAGGTATCGTAGGCCGTGTCACCAACTTCATCCTTTTTCAGGTAGATCTGGATTTTTCCCTTTGAATCCTGGATATGGAAGAACGATGCCTTGCCCATCTTTCTGATGGTCATGATTCTGCCTGCTACGGCAACCGGCTCTTTGGCCTCCTCCCGGAAATTTGCAATAATATCGAGGGAGAAGCTGGTGACATCGAATTGGCAGGGGTAGGGGTTTATTCCGGCGTCAAGAAGGTGCTGCCGCTCTTCAAGACGGCGCTGCATCTGATCGTTCAGGGATAGCTGCGGGGAGTGGTCTGGTGTATGCTGGTTATCCGGATTCTGTGCGTTTTCCTTGCTCATGATTACTTTTGCCTTGAAATTCTGGAGGTGAAAAAATATGGTTGGTACAAAGCACCCCTCTCATCAGGAGGCTATACGGGTTTTATACCAGACAAATGGAATGGTGCGGATTTTCTGATAGAAAGAGCGATAGGCGCGTTTTGAAAAGACATCGTATCCGTTTTTTTCTATCGCATTTAAAATGTTGCAGTAGTTAATGCTGCTGATACCGACGGCAAAGCGGCTACGCTTTTCGAGCATGGGAATCCCTTTTTCAGAAGAGCGATAGTAGCCTCTTGCCCGCTCAATCTGGAACTGCATAAGTTTTTTGAAGTTCTCGTTGTTGGTCTTCTTCATGAGCTCATCCTGGGTATAATTGAAGCGGCGGAGATCTTCAAGAGGTAGGTAGATTCTTCCGCGGTCAACATCTTCACCGATGTCACGCAGGATGTTGGTAAGCTGCATGGCTATACCGAGTTCAATGGCATGCTGCAGCGCCTGTTTGTCGCGGTAACCGAAAATTTCGGAAGTCATGAGCCCGACAACCGAGGCGACCTTGTAGCAGTAGACATAGAGCTCGTCAAAGGTTTCAAAGGGTTTGAACACAATATCCATGGCGACGCCGTCCATCAGGTCGAGCGGGTACTCTATCGGAATCGGGAAACTTTTGAGCGTATCCTGCCAGGCCATCAGGATGGGGTCATTTACACTCTCGCCGGCATAACAGGCTTTAAGTCTTGATTTCCACCCTTCAAGCAGGCGCTGAATCTCCTCTTTGGTAATCTGGCCGTTGGTCAGCTTCTCCTCGGCCATATCCACCAGATCATCGACCGTGCGCAGGAGGGCGTAGATTGCAAATATCGGGTTCTGCTGCCTTTTTGGCAGAAAGAGGGTTGCAAGGTAGAATGTTTTTGCGTGATGCTGTGAAATCTGCCGACAGTATTGATAAGCGTTTTCAAGCGTTATCCTCTTTTCAGGATCCTTGATGGCAGTTTTTCCGTTATAGCTGTAGTTCATCTGACATCCGCGCTTATATTAGCCTGTTCCTGTCATCACCGCTCGTTTACCCGTTTACGGTATGCCGTGAAAGAAAAATGTGTAACTTTTTACGTAACGAGTTTGTTTACAAGAAGAGTTGTCAAGATAAAACAATGGTTGTAATATAGCAACATGCCAGGTTACAGATCGTTTTCATTTAAATAGTTACATAATTTCATCCCCCTATTGAATACTCTCCCTTCTGATAATAAACGGGAAAAGGCTGTTCTTGTCGGTCTCTGTTCCCAGCCTGAAACACCCCGCGCTCTTGTAGAGGAGTATCTTGCTGAACTTGCCTTTCTTGCTGATACGGCCGGTGCCGATGTCATTGAATCGTACATACAGGAGAAAAAAATCCGCGATCCGGCCTACTGCATCGGAAAAGGGAAGGTTGATGAACTGATACCGTTTGTCAAAGAGCATGAGATCGATCTGGTGATTTTTGATGATGATCTTACACCCGGTCAGGCCAGAAACCTTGAACGGGCACTTGAGTGCAAGGTGATTGACCGTACAGGTCTGATCCTGCAGATTTTTGCCATACGTGCCCAGTCTGCCCAGGCCAGGATGCAGGTTGAACTTGCCCAGCTTGAATATATGCTGCCCCGCCTGTCAGGTGCCTGGACCCATCTTTCCAAACAGAAGGGAGGTATCGGCAGTAAGGGGCCGGGTGAGACCCAGATCGAGACCGACCGTCGTCTGGTCCGTAACCGCATCTCCCTTCTGAAAAAAAAGCTTCGCGAGGTTTCGCTGCAGCATAATACCCAGACCAGAGGCCGTCAGACGGTGCCGAGGGTTGCACTTGTCGGCTACACCAATGCAGGCAAGTCCACCCTCATGAATATTCTCTGTCCTGAGGCAGAGGCTTTTGCCGAAAACCGGCTTTTCGCCACGCTCGATACCAAAACCCGAAGGCTGGAGCTGAGTATCAACAAGCTGGTTCTGCTCTCCGATACGGTCGGTTTTATCCGTAAACTGCCGCACCATCTTGTCGAAAGTTTCAAGTCAACGCTTGATGAGGTCCTTCAGGCCGATTTTCTGCTCCATGTGATTGACATCAGTCATCCCGGTTTTGAGGATCAGATGCAGGTGGTCCGCGAAACCCTCAAGGAGCTTGGTGTTGATCATGAAAACTTCATTGAGGTGTTCAACAAGATCGATGCGCTTGAAGATCAGGAGCTCCTGAAGTCAATACGGGCGAAATATCCTGATGCGGTCTTTATTTCCGCAGCAAGGGGTGTGAACATCCCTGTTCTCAAGGAGATTATCGGAAAGTATGTTGCCCGTGACTACAAAGAGCGGAAAATTCTGACGCATGTCTCCAGCTACAAGCTGATCGGTTATCTTTATGAGAATACCGAAGTGATTGAGAAGCGCTATCTTGATGAGGTTGTTGAACTGACCTTCAGGGTGCATAAAAACAGGATCAAACATATCGATGCACTTGTCGGTGCATCAGAACCACTTCAATATGACACTACAGATTCATAATACCACCAGAAGGGAGGTTCCCGAGCAGCTGCTCAGCGATGCTGTTCTTCTGGTTCTTGAAACCGAGGAGTTTACCGTTGACTCTATTGTCGGCGTCTACTGCGGCAATAAAATGATCCAGCGCATCAACCGGGAGTTTCTCGGCCATGACTATCCTACTGATACGGTCACCTTCCGGTACAGCAAGGATCGTGAAGTTGATGGTGAGTTTTATATTTCACTTGATGTTGTGCGGGAAAACGCCGCCAGATATGATGCCGATTTTCTCCAGGAGCTTCTGCGAGTAACCATTCATTCGGCTCTGCATCTCATCGGCTACGATGATCAGACGCCCGAAGAGAGGGCAGGTATGCAGGAGAAAGAGGCGTTCTATCTCGCCCGTCTTGACCGGAACTAACCTGATTAAATTTCCTGAATCATGAAGTGCAGCAACGATTTTGATTCTTCGCAGACGAACCCGTCGTTCTGGCGCCGTTTTCTTCTTGTAACCACCATGCTTGTTATGCTGCTGCTTGCCGGCGGGATTGTTGTCGTTCGCTACCTTGGTGAACGGAAGCTGGACGAGCAGAGAGAGCTTGCCGGGAGCCGGTTTGTCGACTTGCAGCGTCAGGATATTGCCCTCTTTGCAGTTCCTCTTGCCTGGTCGGTCAGAAAGGAGCTTATCAAACAGAACTATGAGCAGATTGATGAGTATTTCAGTCAGCTCATCAAAAGAAAAGGGTTCGGTTTGATCATGCTTGTTGATCCCTCCGGTACCGTCAGGGTATCGACAGACCGGAAAATTCAGGGGAGCTCTTTTTATCTTCGCTATCCCGGCTACCGCCTTGATGCTCCGGGAACGGTATCGTATCGTGTCAGGGAAGGAGAGAGCCTCTACCTCGTTCCGGTCATGGGACTCAACGAGAAGATCGGTACCATTGCTTTTCTTTACCGTTACCGGACGTTTTCGCTGCCCTGACCGATGAGATGTGCACGCAATACAGGGAACAGGAGTTCTCTCGGCGGCAATACCAACCACCGTTATACCGGAGGGCACCTCTATTAATCTATTCTGCGATTCGATTGCTTCGTTGGGCGGTGCTCGAAATCCTCAAGTACTCCGTGTACATTCCGGTTTCTGCGCTCCGTCC
>NZ_MPJE01000043.1:0-3135 GCF_001975465.1 Chlorobium sp. KB01 | reverse complement strand
ATTCAGGTTAAAAGAATTATTTTTCCTTCAGATAATAATTCCAGACCCATTTATTCAAGCTCATTACTGTGGTAGTCAGGTACTCCCCGTTTGTAGGACAGTTTTTTCGATCAACTAAGGTGATTCAGGCTGCCTCCGGGGCCTGATGTTTTTTTGCATAGTAAACACTCATTGGTACCTCGCCCTTCAGCGATTTATGGCGTCGCTCGGTGTTGTATTCGGTGAACCAGCGTTTCAAACCCTTATACAGTTCGAGACCGTCTGCCGGTGGATTGAGGTACAGATACTCATGTTTGAGACTTCGCCATAACCGTTCGATAAACACGTTGTCAATGGCTCGGCCTTTGCCATCCATGGAGAGGTGGACCTGGGCTTCTTCTATCACCGCTTTGGTGAACACCTCACTGGTAAACTGGCTGCCTTGGTCGGTGTTCAGTATTTCAGGTTTTCCATGCATGTGCACGGTTTCGCGGAATACCTCGGCACACCATTTTGCATCCATCGTATTCGAGACCGACCAGTTGAGTACGTACCGGCTTTTCAGGTCGATAATGGCCATGAGATACAGGAACCCATTGGCCATCGGCACATACGTCAGATCGGTTGCCCAAACCTGGTTGCTGTGCGTTACCGACAGATTCCTGAGTAAGTACGGATAGACTTTATGACCCGGTGCCGGTTTCGATGTGTTCGGTTTGGGACCGATCGCTTCCAGACCCATCAGCCGGTACAGACGGCGAACCCGTTTGATGTTGACCTTGTAGCTCTTGTCTTTCTGCAACCATTCCCACATACGGTAGACACCGTAATAGGGTTTGTTCAGGTACTGCTCATCAATCAGGCGCATCAGCTCACGGTTCAGCTTCGTGTTTTTTTCGGGCTGATAGTACAACCCGGATCGATGAATCGAAAGCAAGTCATACTGCCGGTTCATGCTGATTTCTGGATGTTTTTTCTCTATCATGGTGCGACGTTCTTGAACAGTTTTCAGCTCAACAATTTTTTTTTGAGAAAATCGTTTTCGATCTGTAACTGACCGATTTTCCGATAGAGCTGTTCGGCTTGTTCGTCGCTTTGCTGCGGTTGTTCCTGTTTACCTGAACGACTGAAGACATCGGCAGCATGATCAATGAACTCGCGTTTCCACTGCGCAATCTGATTGGGATGGATCTCGTGTTTCTGGGCAAGCTCTGTTGTGCTCAGCCGCTCGTTTAGAGCTTCAAGGACCACTTTGGTCTTGAATTCGGCACTGAATTTTCGTCTGCTTTTTTTCATAATGACAGCAATTTACAGGTTTTCTTCCAACTAAACTTGCTGTCCTATTTTTGGGGACTATTTCAGTAGTGTCTTGCTGCTTATATGATTTAGAATTGAAAAATCTGCAGTAAAGGCGCATCCATCTAATTATTGTTGGGCCACCCTGGCCATCATATCAGGGGCGATGGCTTCAACCGCAGGTGATCCGCAGGTGTTTATTTAAGAATCTTTTTGCCGGAAAATTGCTCACTCCGGTCATAATGAAAGAAATAATGACTTTCATCCCGGCCTCGGATCCCTGGTTGGAAACACAGACCGTTCCGGGGTTATACCATTGTCAACACCAGCAACCTGTCGACTCCCAACCTGGCAAGTAGCAGACAGGATTAATAAGGAGAAATCACCATGAAAATCACCGTTCTCAATGGTAGTCCCAAGGGAGAATTGAGCGTCACCATCCAGTCGGTGGGCTATCTGGCAAAAATTTATCCGCAGCATGAGTTTAACATCATCCATATCGCTCAAAAAATCAAGCGGCTTGAAACCGACCCTGCCGTTTTCAACAAGGTCATTGACCAGGTGCGTGCTTCAGACGCAGTCCTTTGGAGCTTTCCCCTGTATATCCTCATCGTTCATGCGCACTACAAACGCTTCATCGAACTGATCTTCGAACGCGGCGCAGAGGCCGCCTTCGCCGGCAAATACGCCGCATCGCTCTCTACCTCCATCCACTTCTTTGACCACACGGCTCACAATTACATCCATGCAATCTGCGACGACCTGGAAATGCGTTTTGTCGACTCATTCTCGCCCGATATGCATGACCTGCTCAAGGAAGAAGGCCGCCGGCAGCTCGCCCGGTTCGGCCAACTGTTCCTGAAGGCTGTACATAACCAGGTTCCCACCCAGTGCCAATATCCGCGCTTGACCTATCGCGAGTTTTCTTATCATCCTGAGTTTCCGCCCAACCCGGTCGCCACCGACGGGAAGAAGGTGGTCATTCTGCATGATGAGCAGCAGCCCGACAGCAATCTGGCGAAAATGGTGGCGCGCTGCCGCAGTGCTTTAGCAGGCGAAGTGACCGTGGTCAATATTCATGACATTGATATCAAATCCAGTTGCCTGGGCTGCCTGGAATGTAGCGGAAACTACCACTGCGCCTTCACGGGCAAAGACGGGTTCATCGACTTTTACAAAGTGACCGTTATGACAGCGGACGTTCTCATCTATGCCGGGCGAATGGTCGACCGCTACCTGTCCTCACGCTGGAAGATGTTTTTTGACCGTATCTTTTTCAATACCCACACCCCGGTCCTGGTCGGCAAGCAGGTGGCCTTTGTCATCTCCGGCCCATTCAGTCAGGTCCCCAACCTGATGGAGATTTTCAGCGGTTTCTTCGGGTTTCAAGGGGCTAATATTGTTGGTGTTGTCAGCGATGAAAACGGCAATTCCGCCGACCTCGACCGCCTGCTCGACCAGCTGTCGGCCCGCGCGCTGGCCTACGTCCAGGCTGGCTACCTCCGCCCGCAGACCTTCCTCGGTGAGGGTGGTCTGAAAATTTTCCGTGATGATATTTACGGTCGCCTGCGTCCAATTTTCGCCGCCGATCATCGAGCTTTCTACCGCATGGGCGTTTACAGGACTTTTCCCCCGGCAGAACTCAACACCGTCCTGTTGAATACTTTCGTCGCCCCGTTAGTCAACCTGCCCCCCATCCGGAAAAAGTTCGACAAGATGATAAAAAAACAAATGGTCGAACCTCATCGAAAGGTTGTCGCCCAGGCAAAGGCTCATGAAAATTAAGGGTAATAATTCGAACAGGAAAAAAAAGCTTTGGCCTGTTAGTCGAGAAAGTTCAACTTGCGTTTGGGCAACTGT